>JAITFE010000110.1 GCA_031281585.1 Bifidobacteriaceae bacterium
TGGCCGTCAACGAGGACCCGGACGCGCCGATCTTCGAGATCGCGGACCTCGGCATTGTGGGCGACCTGGCCGAAGTCCTCCCGGCGGCGGCCGCCGCGGTCCGGTCCCTCTGACATGACGCCGAAATGGGGACGGTACCTATTTCCCCAGAAATGGGGACGGTACCTATTTCTGCGGCAGTGCCCGGGTTTTGCCCGCAGAGCCACCCCGCGAAATACGGACGACGCCTATTCGGCTCATCTGCCCAATGCGCGGGAGCCCGTGGCTCTGGCGGGCCGAGCGGAGGGTTTTGCGCGGACCTCAAGATCGACTGGCGTCTGCACGAACAGGTCAACGAGTGGCGGATTCTGTCACACGGCCCCCGTCCAGTGGCGGGTGTTGTGCCGGCCCGAAGTCGACCGGCGGGTCTTTTCCAATCGGCGGTGCCGGGCGACGGGTGCACCAACGGCCACGCCCGGCGGTGCCAAACCATTCAGCGGATGGGACAGAGGCGCGCCCTTTTGTCCCGAAGCTGGTTTTCTCCACCGCGCAGATTCGACACGGAGAGCGGCTGAGCGGACGAGACTGACCGGGCTCGCGCAGGCGGGCTAAACAACAGGAGGCGAATTGTGACCAAGACGGCGGACGTGATTGTGATTGGGGCCGGCATAGTCGGCGCTTCGACGGCCTACCAGCTGGCCAAGACCGGGCGGAAAGTGCTGCTGGTGGACAAGGGCGCGGGCGCAGGGTACGGCTCTTCGAGCGCCTCAAGCGGGATCATCCGCTTCGAGTACACGCTGCTGACCTCGGTGATTGTGGCCTGGGAGGCCTCGCACATGTGGGCTGACCTGCGTTCCTACCTGGAGGCACCGGCGGGCGAGGCGCTGGCCAAGTTCCACCGCAACGGCAAGATCATGGTGGACTGCCCCGCCTTCCCGCGCGCCGCGCTGCGGGCGCACTTCGACGCCTTGGGGATTGAATACGAGGAATGGGACGCGACCGAACTGGAGCGCCGGATCGGCGGGATTGACGCCGGGCGCTTCTTCCCGCCCAAGCCCATCGACTCGGAATCCTTCTGGGACGAGCCCTCAGGTCGGTTGGGCGCCGTCTACACCCCGCAGGCCGGATTCATCGACGACCCCCGTCTTGCCTGCGAAAACTTCGCCAACGCGGCCCGCCGTGCGGGCGCGGAGACGCTGTACCGCACGGCGGTCGTGGCGATCACGCAGGTGGGCGGCAGGGCTGAGGGCGCTGGCGCCGAGCCCCTCAACGGTCCCGGCACTGGCGGGCTGGCGAACGGAAGCGGCGGTGGGGCTGGCGGATCAGTGGGTGGCATCGGCGGTGGGGCCGACGGATCAGTGGGCGGCACCGGCGGCGGCGTGGAAACGGACAGGGCTGGTTTTGGCGGGTGGGCGGACGGCATCGGCGGTGGCGTGCGCGGCGGATCCGGGACGGTCTGGCGGGTGACGACCGACGCGGGCGAGACGTTGGAGGCGCCCGTGGTGGTAAACGCGGCCGGGCCGTGGTCGCCGCAGGTCAACGCGCTGGCCGGGGTGGGTGGCGAGTTCGCCATCACGACCCGCCCGCTGCGTCAAGAGGTCCACGCGGTGCCCGCGCCCCCCGGCTTCAACCCGGCCGGGTCGATCGGGCCGTGCGTGGCGGACCAGGACTTGGGGTACTACCTGCGGCCGGAGCCGTCTGGGTCGTTGGTGATCGGCGGGACGGAACCGGAATGCGACGTGCTCGAATGGGTCGATTTCCCCTTGGAGGACGTCAACATGAACCGCACCGCCGAGTTGTTCGAGAAGCAGGTCACCCGGGCGGCCCGCCGCTTCCCCGAACTGGCGATCCCGCCGCGCCCGGCCGGCGTGGTCGGCGTCTACGACGTGGCGAGCGACTGGACCCCGATCTACGACAAGACTGCCGCGCCGGGATTCTTCGTCGCGATCGGCACCTCCGGCAACCAGTTCAAGAACGGGCCGATCATCGGGGAGTTCATGGAGGCGATCATCACGGCGACGACGGACGGCCAGGATCACGATGCCGTCCCCACCCTATACCTGGGACGCGTCACCGGCCGCACGGTCGATTTGGGCTTCTATTCGCGTCTGCGCGAGCCGGCGGCGAACTCGGGCACGGTTGCGGGCTGACCAGAAGGGGCGGCGCAGCCGGGGCCCGGTGTGGCCGAACTGACCCCAAGCGTTCCCCAGGCCCCAGTCGTAGTGCCTTGTACACCGCAGAGCGGCCCACCGGGTCCGAACCGGGCCGCCGCGGGCGAACTCAGCGTCCACGAATGGCGTCAAACGGCTTGATCGCGGCGAGCATCCCGAAGACCGCCAAGGGAACAAGAGTGACCAGCGTGGCAGCGCGCGCGAAGTCCCAGGCCGTCACCGCCAAGACCACTCCCGCCAGCTGCGGGGCCAGCCAAGCACCGGCTAAGAGCGCGCCAGCGGCGAACGGCGCGAGCGCAGTGAACGCCCAGTCTGAAGCCACCATCAGAGCCAATCGGCCGCCTCGCAGGCCCAGCAGACCATACAGCCCCATGTCGGTTCGCCGCCCCAGCCACAACGCGGCCTGGAACAACGCCAAAACGGCCGCCGCCGCCAGCGGAACCCAGCCCGATAAGCGGGCCGCCAATTGGCCGGCGGGGCTAGAATCGAGCGGCTCGCCCAAGACGCCGGGCGTCACCAGCGTCCGGGCCGCCTCATCAAACCAGCCGAGCAGCAACAATTCGACGTTTTCGCGCGCCCCAGGCGCGGCCTCGACCCAGCACTCCTGCAGTTGCCCCGCGGGTGCCACCGGCACCACCACCAGATTGCCCTGTTCGGATGACCGTGGCTGACCCGGCGCCGCCATGACTTCCACACGCTCATTGACGCGGGCCACGACGTACGGCAGGGTGCCGGAGTCGGCTATGCCCAAGCGGCTGGCCACCCTGGCGCCCACCACCGCCATCCCCGTATCGGGTTGACCCCGCAGGGCTGGCCAGACCAGGGCCGCGTAGCCGGGGCTGGCCTTGGCCAGGTCAAAGCTGACACCACTGTCGACGGATGAGACAGCCCGCCTGACGCTCGCCACCCCGCCGGCTCCGATCACGCCCGGCAGCGACCGCAGCGAGTCGCACCGGCCCGCGTCAAGGCCCTGGCGATCATCGCGTTGGACCACGAATAGGTTCGCTCCGGCGGCGACCAACTCGTCGTTGTAGGCGGCGATGCGGCTCACCTCAAGCGCTGGCGCGGTGACCACCGCGGCCCCCGCCATCAACCCAACCAAGCAACTCGTGAGCGTCTTGGCCGGGCTGGCCCGCAGATTCGCCAGCGCTTCGGAGACCGCCAACCTAAGCGGGAGGCGCTTCGCGGGCCGTCCGCCGCTATCCGCCATCGGCGAGCCGCCCGTCTTCCAGCCGGTAAGCCACATCTGCCCGCCCGGCGACATACGGATCGTGGGTGGCCACCAAGACCAATGCGCCCCGCTCGGCCGCCTGGCCCAAGCCATCGCAGACCAATTCACGCGAACGCGGGTCCAGGGACGCGGTCGGCTCGTCGGCTAAGATCAGGTCCGCACCGCCCGCTAAGGCCCGCGCAACCGCCACCCGCTGACGCTCCCCGCCGGAAAGTTTGTACACCTTTTGATCAGCTAGTTCGCTAATGCCCAGCGCGGCCATAGCGGCCCAAGCGGCCGCCGGGGCCGGGCCAGCGGCCAAGCCCCGCGCCGCGGGACCCAGGATCACGTTGTCAAACGCCGAGCGGCGTCCCAACAACGGTGTTGCCTGCACTATCCATTCCCAGTCTTCGGGTGCCTTGGCAACACCGTTCAGCCGGACAGTGCCCGGTGCCGTACGAACAACACCCGCTATAACGCCCAGCAAAGTGGTCTTCCCGGATCCGGACGGCCCCATCAGGGCCACCATCCCGGGGCCGACGAAGCTGGCCTGCAGCGAATCCAACACCACCCGGGGTCCGAACGCCACCGTGCATCCAGTCACGTCGATCCGCATTGCCGATCCTCAGCCACCGGGGAAAGGCGGACCCTGTCGCCGGGGCTCAGGTTCCCTTTGACGATTGCGCTGCCGGACGTGTCCCCGACCACCTCGACCACCACCGCCTTGATGCCGGATCCTTCGACCCGCAGCACGCAGGTGCCGCCCTGCGGCACCGCCACTACCGCCGCGGCTGGCACCAGCAATTCATCTGCTGCCCCTTCGCGCTGGAGCTTGACGTTCACGCTTGTGGTGTTCGGTGGGACCTGGCCGCTCAACTCTGCCAGCCCTTCGGCCGCGACCTCGCCTCGGTTCTGTGCTAACTTGATGGTCATGCTCCCGACCAACAGTGACTCGTCCGGGTTGGCGGTGATCAACTCCTCGGGAGCCACTTCCTGATCGGTCGGAACGGGTTCCGCCTCGCCGCCGGTCATTTCGCTGCCGCGGGAATCTTCTAGGGAGGACAGCACCGCGCGCGTCAGAGACGGCCGAGCTGTGGCTATAGCGGTCCCGCCGACTGGGGCCTGGGCCGCCACCTCCAGATCGACCGTCAAGAGCTCATAGTTCTCCTCCGGCAGGAAGACCAGCCAAGCCGCATCGAAAGCATTCCCGTTGTCGCTGGCAGCCCCAGTCTGTTTCGACCATGCCGCTACAGCCGCCTTGGTGGCCTGGCCGTAAACGCCTTTGTCTTGAGCCGCATCGAAACCAGCCAGGGACAGACACCGCTGCAGCGTCTCAACATCTTGGCCTTTGTCCTTCAGCGCCACAGGTCCGGCCATGGGGTAATCGCTGGCGCAAGCGATCCTGTCCACACCCGCGATTCGAGCCACCACATCTCCGGAGGCGACCGCCTGTCCCGCCGCCACCGGAACGGCCTGCACCACACCGGCCCAATCAGGCGCCATCAGCGCCCCGGGAGCGCGCCAGGTCAGGACCAGCGTCACGTCGCGGCTCAAGGCACCCGCGTTGGCTTTGACTACGCCGTCAACCGCGACGGGCGGGTCAAACGACTCGTGGGACGCGCGCTCCGTCAATAAGCAGTACGCCCCCACCGGCGCGAGGCACCAAAAGGCCACTCCCACCCACCCGAGCGCGGTTTTCGCGAGACTTGTGCGGGCGTTCAATTCGGGTGCTCCATGAGATTCCCTCCGGTGGTCGGTTCCCCGATTCTAGAGGCGCCGTTCGGAAGACCGGGTCCGTCGGGACGGGACCACACGGCGGCGCCTGGCAGCGAACAGGAGCCTGCGGGGCATGGGCCCGGCCTTTCGCCTCCTGTTCGGACCGCACCGGGCGTTCGCGTCACCAACCCAACCCAGTGCCGACAATCTGCCTGTCCGAATACAGGCGGTCCAATTCGCGGTGCGCGCAATCGACCACCACGTCATCGCGGTCAGTGCCGGCTGGGTCGTCCACCGCCGCCTCGCCAACGAAGTCCCTGACCGATTTCTCCTCGCCCGAAGTCTCGAAGCCCTTCTCGGCCAAACACTCCCGCAGAGCGCTGTGCAACGCCGGGTCCATCTTCGGCTCATGCGAATAGACGTAATCGGGCTCCAAGAGTTGGAGATACTTGTCGTCACATCCAATTTCGATTTCGCCCTGGGCGATCGGGTCCTCGATTTCCCCCGGATCGATCAGGTAGTCGAGCGACAAACCGTCAACCGGGCTTGTGTAGGGGCCTGCGGCGATCCCCTCGCCAGCGTTCTCGAGGCATTTCCGGAACAGGTCGAACGCGTCCTGGAATTCCTCCGCCGTGATCTCGCCGTCCGCCATCATCGCGGCCTGCTCCGGGTAACCCCGTTCCTCCAACTCGCGGGCGTGTTCCTTGATCTGCGCCGAACTCACCCGGTCGTCACCACCGCCCTGCCCGCAACCGGACAAGCCCAGCAAACCAACCGCGCACAAACCAACCACCACGGCCCGCCGCCAGCCGCGCCCACGCACGACCGGCGGCACCACACTCACATCACGCACCACAGCCGTGGAAGTATCAGTTGTAGGTGTTGCGCCAGGAACTGTATCCAATGCTATGCCAGCCGGTGACGCTGCCCAGTGAACCACTTGGCTTGGACTTGGTCAGCGGAGTCTCCACCCGAGTCTTGGCTTTCATAACGCCGACGTTGTTTTGCAGTCCCGTGACTTTGACGTACAAGTACTCATTCTTGGACCTGCCCGATACCCACCAGGTCGAGGCGTAGCCCTGGGTCGAAGACCAAGCCACCCGGCCCGCGACCGTCGCGAATCCGGACCCACCGTCGAGGTACCACTGATCTCCACCAGCCGCTTGAGCCGGCGTTCCCAGCCCCAGCGCGGCCACCGTTGCGGCGGCGATCACCGCCGCAGCCCTCCGCGCCCGCATTCCTCTTGTAACCGCCGGACCCACGCCCCGCGCCTTCTTCCCATTTGATCTGAACATCACCACTCCCTTCGTTCGATTCGTCGAGTACGCCCATCCCTGCCGCGGTTGATTGTGAAGCTGCCCCGGTGGCGCATGCCAAGCAGGCCGAGAGAATCGAACTGCGGAATGAGCGCACAACTCACAGCGGGCCTTCTCATGAATTCAATGCGGGCGAAAGTGGACTCTTAGAGTCAACCCGACGCCCGCACAATCTCGCGTCCCCCAATAGGGGGACAAGTCGGCGGCACCATGGGCCAACGTAACTGTTCAGGGTGTTGCTGGTAGCCCGAGGTTTGGGCTGGTCAGGGCTTGGAGGCCTAATGCTACAGCCTGATTCTGGGGTGTAGCACTAAATAGGATTGCAGCTGGCCCGGGCGCACGAATGCAGGATTCGATCTGCCCGCGACGCCATGCGCCGACTCTTTTCGAGGGATACGCAAGCTGATCAATAACTGGGTCCGGCACCCGATGACCAGCGCCAGTCGGAATCTGGCACCCGGCGGCGGACCACCGCCGGGCGACACAGGGGAATGTGGCGCGTGTCGCCCGGCTTGCGCTGGCCATGGAGGCTTCTCTTGCACGTCCATATTAGGCATGCCTTTGTGCACGCAGCGCCCATCGGCGGCTAAAGAAACAGAATCCGGTCATGACCGCTGCGACCTCGGCGCCACGAGTTGGGGCGCATCACGCTGCAGCGCCGAACGCGCGTCGCCGGACCGAGCCAATGGCAGTGCCGTTGACCTTCGCCCAAGCGTTCTAGCGAGGGCGGGCGGTGGCAACTCAACAACTCGACGCCGACCGGCTCAATTCCTTGATCGTGGACGTGGCCGCAGACGGCGGATGGCGCTCCGCTGCGACATGCGACGGCATCACCCGAACTCGCGCCTGGCGATGGGGGCCGGGTCGGCCAAATCGGCCGTTCACGAATGGTCCTGCACACGGTTGGCGATGCGTTCGGCCACTTCAGCGGGGTCTTCGTGCTCCCAGAAGCGTAGGACGGTCCAGCCCGCGGTCTCCAGCACCTGGGCCACATGGGTGTCCCGGGCGGTGTTGCGGGCGATCTTCGATTGCCAGTAATCGGTGTGCGTCTTTGGCAGCCGATGGTGCTCGGGGCAGCCGTGCCAGAAGCACCCGTCTATGAAAACCGCCACCCGCCGCCCCGGAAACACGATGTCGGCGGTCATTCGTTCGCCTTTGACCGGCTTGAACGCAACCCGATACCGCAGCCCACGGGCGAACAGCAGCCTTCGCACCGCCATTTCCGGCCCCGTGTCCCGGCTCCGGTTCGCCTGCATGGACCGCCGAGTGGCGTCCGAGGACGCCCAAGACTCTTTGGCCCCGCCGCCGACCGCCGATGCCGTCCCACCCGGCCGGGCGTTCCCGTCCGGCCTGGTCATTGGGCCCGCCCCGCCCGGCCCGGCAACCCCGTCCGGCCTGGCCGCCGGCGCCGTCCCACCGCCGACCGCCGATGCCGTCCCACCCGGGCGGGCGTTCCCATCCGACCTGGTCATCGGGGACGCGCCGCCCGGCCCGGCGTCTTCGTCCGGCCTGGCCGCCGGAGCCGTCCGATCCGGGCGGGCGTCCCCATCCGACCTGGTCACTGGGTCCGCCCGGCAGACGAGTTGGCCGGCACGCTTCCGGCTGGCGCCCTTGGATCACCGGGGATGCGGGAGCCGAGCGAGGCCAGGTCCGCGCGCATCGCCGGTTCGCGAGTGTGCCCCGTCTGCGCGGTAACCAGGGGCATCAAGTAGTTGGCGGCGAGCCACTCGACAACGGGGACGGCCACGGCATCGCCGAATCCGAAAAGTGCCTGGTTTGTGGAGACTGCCCCCAACGGGTAGTCGCCGGCGCCCATCAGGCGGGCGCATTCGCGGGGCGTCATCCACCGAACCCGCAGGCCGCCCTCCCCCAGGCGCACAACCGCCTGTTTGGAGGAGCCGCCGCGAGCGGTCCGCAGGCATCCGGCGATGTCGTCG
>JAITFE010000111.1 GCA_031281585.1 Bifidobacteriaceae bacterium
TCGCGTCATACGTGGGCGAACCCGGCACCAAGTTGTAGGAGTCGCGGGTCTCCGCGTCCGGCTGGGTCGGCTTGATGATGGTGTCGACGATCTTCTGGCGCGGGATGGTCTTGAGGAAGGCGACGCGCACCTGCTTGGCCTTTTCGGCGTCGCCGCCGTAGGTGGCCGGGTCGAACGGGCCGCCGCTGGTGTAGGTCAGGTCGACATGCTCGTAGGTGCCCTCGTAGCCGGATTCGTGCTTGATTCCCTCAGCGTCCTGGACGGCCGACAACACGTCGGCTGTGACCTGCGGCTGGATGATGTCGACGTCGCCGTTCTTGAGCGCCTGCACCTGGGCCATCGGGTCCTCATTGTAGGTGACGATGATCTCGTCGACTTTGGCGGGGGTGCCCCAGGTGAAGTCGGGGTTCTTCCTCAGGGTGACGTACTGGCCTTCCACGTAGTCGCTCACCAGCATTGGGCCGCAGGAGAGCACCAACTCGGCGTCCTCGCCCTGGGGCATGGCGTTGATGTCGAAGTCGAAGCTCCAGACCTTGGCGATTTTCGCCAGCGCGGCGGCGTCCTTGTCTTGGATGGCCGCGACGACGGCGGCCTGGGCCTCAGCCGGATCGGTGATCCCAAGCGCCCGCTTGCCGACCACGTGGGCGGGCAGCGGATAGTCAAAGAAGTTGTACTGCCAGTCGGCGAACGGCTTCGAGTAGACGAACGTCACGGCTTTGCCGTCCTCGGAAATGGTCGGCGTGTCCTGGATGAGCGCCACCGCCGGGTCGCCGGCGTCGAAGTAGACCTTGCCTTCTGTGACGTTGACAATAGTGCCGTCTTCGTCGTATTCGACGTCGCCTTCGGCCACGTCGTTGAACACGCCGGAGCGGGCCGCCCATTCAAGCAGCAGGTCGGAGCCGTCCAACGGCGTGCCGTCCGACCATTTGGCGTCCGGGCTGATGGTCTGCGTGACGGTCAGCGGGTCTTCCGAGTCGACGGTCATAGCGCCGAAGGCCTCGTTCTTGACGAAGTTCAGGTCCGGGTCGTAATACGCCCAGTTGGCCCGCGTCATGTAGGTGATCACATAGTTGGCGGTCGCATGGCCGTTGGTGGACATGTAGTTCATGGAGAACAGAGGCTGGTTCCAGCCGACGGTGACGGTGCCCCCCTTCGCGACGGGCTCATTGCTCTTGGTCCCAGCGTCATTCGTGGCCGGGGTTTGGCAACCGGTGATGGCCAAAGCCAGCGCCGCGGCGGCTGCTCCGGCGGCGACTAGTTTTCTGCGCCTATATCTCATAACTCACTCGCTTTCTGCTTAAGCGCGGTTCCTTCGAGGGTGTGAGGCCCAGGCGCGTTCGCGTCGGGGCCCGAACCATTGGGCTCAACAATAGGCGTCGAATCTGGGCGCTTGGCCGCAATCGGCCGTTTGTGCCGTAATCGTTGTCAGGTCGCAACATTTGGGCGAAGCCCCGCCGCCCCCGCAAATCGGCCTGGAATCCGGCCGCCGCCTGCAGTCTTGGGCCGCCCGGACGGTCAGCGGAACGTGCGCGACCGCATGGCCCGCTGGGCCTCCAGATTGTCTTGGCGTTCCCGCAGGGCCTGGCGTTTGTCCCAGTCCCGTTTGCCGCGCGCCAGCGCGATTTCGACTTTGGCCCGCCCGCCGCTGAAATAGAGCTGCAGCGGCACCACCGTCACTCCCGCCTCGTTGGTTTTGGCGGCCCACCGCCGAATTTCATCCTTGTGCAAAAGCAGTTTGCGCTTACGCCGGGGCGTGTGGTTGGTCCACGTGCCCTGGACGTATTCCGGAATGTGGACGCCTTCGAGGTACGCCTCGCCGCCGTCGAAGGACACCCAGCCGTCCACCAACGATGCCGCGCCGGCGCGCAGCGCTTTGACCTCGGTTCCGGTCAACGCCAGGCCCGCCTCGAGGGTCGCGTCGAGGTGGTACTCGTGGCGCGCTTTGCGGTTGGTCGCCACCACCACCCTGCCCGGCTGCTTGGTCATAAGGCCGACAGTCTAGCCCGGAAACGGCGGGCCCGTCCCCCGTTCTCAGGAGATGTAGTTCATCGGGTTGACCACGCCGGTGGCGGAGCCGACGCCGATTTCGAAGTGCAGGTGGCAGCCCGTGGAGGCGCCTGTGGTCCCGACCAGGCCGATGTTCTGGCCCTTTGAGACGGATTCGCCGACCGAGACCAGGATGCCGCCGTTCTGCTGGTGGTTGTAGGTGGAGAACATCAATTGGCCGTTGACGTTGCCGTGGCTGACGACGGTCCGGTTGCCGTAGCCGCCGGAATACCCGGTGTAGATGACCGTGCCTGCGGCGGTGGCGAAGATGGGGGCGCCGCAGCCTGCGGACAGGTCGACCCCGTCGTGATGGCGCCGGGTGCCTGAGATCGGGTGGATCCGCCAGCCGAACGGCGAGGCCACGGAAATCGAAGACAGCGGGCGGCCGAAGAATCCGGGCGTGGCCGGCGGGGGGGCGGCGCCGCCACCGCCGCCGGGGGCCAGCCCGGCCTTCCTGGCTTCCTCAGCCAGCGCCTTGTCAAGTTCGTCCCGGAGCCGCTGGTCTTCCGCCTCCGCCTCGGCTTGCTTCGCCTGGGCGGCTTCTTTCTGCGCCTCCAAGTCTGCGGCCAGCTGTTCCAGTGAGGCGGTCAGTTCTTCCAGCGCCCGTTTGGCTTCCTCGGCCGCGTTCCGGGCGGACTCGGCTCTCGCCACCGCCTCTTCGGCCTTGATTCGCAGTTCAGCGATCTCGGCCGTCACGGTCTCAAGGCGCGCCTTGCGGTTCTTGTTGACCGCCGCCGATTGTTGGGATCGGGTGATGATCGCCTCGCGGGACCGGGCGGCCGTGCCGGCCGCCATCAGGTCCTTGGCCGCGTCATCGATCGAGGACGCGCCCAACAGCACCATCAGGTCCGAACTGGCGGCGGCGTGGCCCATGACGGCATCGCGGGCCAGCGCCCCCAGCGATTGCCGGGACTCCGCGATCAAGGCGATGTCATCGGCCAACTGGGCGCTGACCTCTTCTCTCTGCGCCTCGGCCTGGTCAAGCGCCGCGACGGTTTCCTCAAGCTCTTGCTGGGCGGCCGCGTATTCGGCCTGGGCGGCCGCGAGGGTGGCCTCAGCCAACGGCAGCTCCTTGTTGGCCGCCTCAAGCCTCAGGTAGGCGTCCTGGAGTTCCTGCGAGGTGCCCTCGAGTTCCACCCGGAGCTGTTCCAGCTCCTTTTGGTTCTCAGCCCGTTCCCGCTCAATGTCGTCGCGGTCCCGCGCGGCCGCCACCGGCGTGGCGGTGATCCCGATCACCAGCGCGACCGCCGCCAAGGCGGCGGTCAGCAGACCGGCCAACCGAGAGGTAAACCGCTTCAACCCTTCAACCCTTTCTGTCCGTCTTGCCCACACCCTTGGCCTACGCGCGTCTCGGCCCGGTCAAGGGGCCAGGTCGGCGCGACCGGTCCTCATATCACGATAGCCGCAACGCCAAACCAGCGTCTGGCCGACACTCCACTCACTCAAACAACAGGGGGCTCACTGATCAACAGTGATCCACACCACTCACACCCGGGTGAACCGGCGCAAGGTCAGCGCCGAACTGACTCCCGCCAGCACAACCGCCCCCAACACCAGCCACGGGGCCTGGGCCAGGGCGTCGGCCGGATTGATGCTCCCCATGACCAAGACGAAGTTCCTCTCCACCCAGTCCGCCAGCCAAAACTCCGCCACCCCCCACAGCGCGCCAACGGCCAAGACGGAGCCCAACAGCGCCGCCACGGCCCCCTCCAGCATGAACGGCAACTGGATGAACAGGTTGGAGGCGCCAACCAGCCGCATGATCCCGGTCTCCCGTTGGCGCGACAACGCGGACAGGCGGATGGTGGTCGTGATCAGCAGGATCGCCGCCAAAGCCAACACTGCGGCAACCGCGAGGGCGGCCAACCGGACCTTTGACAGCAAGTCGAACAAGCGGTCAAACAGATCCGATTGGTCGATAGCTTGGAGGACGCCGGGCATGGCCCCGACGGCATCGGTCACCACTTCGAACTTGTCCGGATCGGTCATGGTGACGTGGATGACCGGCCCGAACATGTCAACGGAGACCTCGTTGGTCATGTAGCTGCCGCCGAACCGCTCCTGGTACTCGTCGAACACCGACTGGGCGGACTGGAACTCCGTCTTCTCCACGTAAGGCGCCAGCTCAGGCGATTCGAGGCGTTCCTCGATCGCCCGCCGCTGATCATCCGTGACCGCCCCGGAGGCGCAGTTGCCCTCGTCCACGGCGTCTGCGGGGCAAAGGTAGATGGACACCTTCATCTCCGCGTAGAAGGCGCCCTTGATCTTGTCGACCTGGCCCTGGAGCATCAGGGCCGCCCCGACCGCGCTCAGCGAGACGAAGGTGACCAGGATGACCGCGCTGATCATGGAGGCGTTGCGGCGGAAGCCGTGAAAGATCTCCGCGAGAACGAACCGCAGCCGCATCAGGCCTCCCCCCCGTAGTAGCCGGACGCCTCGTCGCGGACTATCCGGCCTTCGACCAATTCGACCACGCGCTGCTGCGCTTGGTCGACCAGGCCCACGTCATGTGTCGCCATCACCACGGTGGTGCCGGTCTGGTTGACCCGTTCCAGCACCGCCATGATGCCTTCGGAGGTGCGGGGGTCAAGGTTGCCGGTCGGCTCGTCCGCCAAGAGGATCTGCGGCCGGTTGACCACGGCCCGCGCGATCGCCACCCGCTGCTGCTCGCCGCCGGACAACTCGTGCGGCGTCCGCTTCTCCTTGCCCGCCAGTCCCACCAGGTCCAACACGTCCGGCACCGTCCGCATGATGGCGTGCCGGGGACGGCCAATCACTTGCATGGCGAAGGCCACGTTCTGGAAGACGGTCTTGCGTTCCAACAGCCTGAAGTCCTGGAAGACCGACCCGATCTGGCGCCGGAACCGGGGAATGCGGCGCTGCGGCATCTTGGCGATGTCCTGTCCCAGCACAAAGGCCCGCCCCGAGGTGATGTGCTCCTCCCGCAGGACCAGGGACAGCAGCGTCGACTTGCCCGAACCGGACGCGCCGACCAGGAAACAGAACTGACCGCGCGGGATCTCCAGGCTGACGCTGTCCAGCGCCGGCCGTGCTCCGCGAGCGTAAATCTTGGTGACGTTCTCGAATGTGATCAATTGGCTCTCAGTAAACTCTCAGCGAATAGGATGCGGGCCCAGCCAGCGTAACCGCCGCCGGTGGCCGGACCGACTGGGACACGCCGTCAAAGCCGACTCCCGGCCGGGATAGACTGTCCCCCGGCAACCGGCCCGGCCCCCGAGGGGGCCAACCAAGCGATCAGGAGCAAGACATGTCGAAACGCGCCCGCAAGCGCCGCACGCGCAAGAAGTCCGCCGCCAACCACGGCCACCGGCCGAACGCGTAGACCATTAGGGAAAACGGGGCGGTGCTGTTTAGCAGAGGCGAAACAGGACCGCCCCCGTTTTAGAGTTCCAGGTGTACACCCCCCCGGCCACCC
>JAITFE010000112.1 GCA_031281585.1 Bifidobacteriaceae bacterium
AAAAAGGGGCCGCGCCACCCGGCGCGGCCCCTTGGGGGAAAGATCCTGGCGTCACGCCTTGCCGAGGATGCGGTTGACCCTGGTGCCGCAAGTTGGGCAAACGCCCTTGGCCATGCGACGGTCGTTGGTGACCTCGACATTGCCTGTGGCTTCGCGCTTCGCCTTGCACTTCACGCAGTAAAACTCACCCGTATAGGTATCCGACACTTGCTTCTCCATTCACAAAAAAAGGCACCCACCATTTGGCGGGCGCGCTGGCTTTCGCACCGATACTACAGGTCCCCCGACCCTGCCGAGGCAGGCTGGCGGGCCCCGGCGCCGCCGCCCGTGCGGCGGGCCCCACGTCCAAGGCGGCCCGGAGGCCTTCACCGGAGTGGACTTGAGGTCCAAGATGGGGCAAAGTGTGCGCGTGAATGATTCCGGCCTCGCCATGATCGCCGTCCACGCCCACCCCGACGACGAATCCTCGAAGGGCGGCGCGACCATGGCGAAATACGCCGCGGACGGCGTCCGCGTCATGGTGGCCACCTTCACCGGCGGGGAGCGCGGCGACGTGTTGAACCCCAAGCTCAAGGACGACCGGGAGTTGCAGCGAGACCTGCCGGGCCGTCGCCGCCAAGAAATGGCCGATGCCGCCCGCATCCTCGGCGTGGAACAGCAGTTCCTCGGCTTCGTGGACTCCGGGTACCGGGAAAGCGATTCGGCGGAGCCCCTGCCGCCTGGCTCCTTCGCCACGATCGAACCCGCAGAGGCGGCCTTGCCGTTGGTCGCCCTCATCCGGGAGATCCGGCCGCAGGTTCTGACGACCTACGATCCGTCCGGCGGCTACCCCCATCCGGACCACGTCCACACGCACAAAGTCACCATGGCGGCGCTTAAGATCGCGGCCGACCCGGCCTCCCACCCCGAGCTGGGGCTGGCCCACCGAGTCCCGAAGATCTACTACGACCAGGGCATCTCCATCCACAGAGCGGTGGCCTTGGACAAGGCGCTGAAAGAGCGCGGGCTGGAGTCGCCCTATGACGAGTGGCTGCGGCGCCGGCGCGAACACCAGGTTCGCGAGCAGCGGATCACCACGCAAGTGCCGGTGGCGGACTTCTTCCCGGTCCGGGACGCGGCGCTGCGCGCCCACGCCTCGCAGGTCGACCCGGACGGGTGGTTCTTTGTTGTCCCCCGCGAAGTCGAACGCGAGGTCTGGCCGCATGAAGACTTCGAGTTGGCGTCCTCCAGCGTGCCGGTTGACCTGCCGGAATCTGATCTGTTCGCCGGGTTGAGGTAGGCCGGGGCGGGCCAGGCGCTAGTCAGGCGCGGGTCGCCGCGATCCACACGGCGGCGAAGTGGCAGGAGAATCCCACCACCGTGAACGCGTGAAAAATCTCGTGGAAGCCGAAGTATCTGGGGGAGGGATTCGGTTTCCTCAGTCCGTAGATCACCGCCCCGGCGGTGTACGCCACGCCGCCCGCCAGCAGCAGCCAGACAAACGCGTGCCCCGCCCGCCAAAACTGCGGCATGAACCACAACGCGATCCAGCCCAGCGCAATGTAGATCGGGACGTAGCTCCAGCGCGGCGCGTTGAGCCACGCCACCCGGACCAGGATGGTGGCCAAGGCGCCGCCCCAGACCACGCAAAGGAGCATGACCGCCGTCTTGGCGGGCAGCAGCAGCAGGCTCAACGGAGTGTAGGTGCCGGCAATGATCAGGGCGATGTTCGAATGGTCCAGCCGCCGCAGAGCGGCCGACCAGCCCGGCCCCCAGTTGCCCAGATGATAGGTCGCGGACGTGCCGAACAGCATGACCGCGGTGCCGACGAACACCGCCGACCCAACCGTCGCCGCCGGCCCGTGCGCGAGCACAATCAGCAAGATCCCCGCGGCAACGGTGAGCGGGAACATGGCGGCGTGAATCCAGCCACGCAACTTGGGTTTGACTTCGGATGCGGCTAGTTGGGCGGTGCGGAGTTCATTGTCCTGAGCGGTCGTCACTCAACTTACGGTACCGTAGGTTCTTTGCGGGACCGCTGCCGAGATGTGCACAATCAGTGCAGACTTGGCCCAAACGTTCACATTGCCGCCGCCAACGGCGAGCGAGTTTGCGCAGGTGGGAACCAGACGGCGCCGCCGGAGTGGCCGAATCCCCGCAGCCATAAACCAAGCCGCCGGCCGGAGGCGGGGCTAGAGTTGACGCGATGTCTCTGCCTCGACCGCTGTACCGGCTGTACGAGTGGCGTCTGCTCAAGGGCCTGCGGCGCGAAGACCTGCCCAGGCACGTCGGCGTGATCCTGGACGGGAACCGGCGCTGGGCCAAAGAGACCGGAACCTCGACCGCGACGGGCCACCAGGCGGGGGCCGACAAGATCGCGGAACTGCTGACCTGGTCGGAAGAGGTCGGGGTCGAGTTGGTGACGTTGTGGATGCTGTCGACCGACAATTTGGCGCGGCCGCCGGAGGAGTTGGGGCAACTCGTCAGCATCATCGAGCAGTCGATCGAAGCGCTCGCGCGGACCGGCCGCTGGCGCGTCCAGGTGGTCGGCGCGCTCGATTTGCTCCCGTACAAAACCGCTGAACGCCTTCACCAGGCCCAGGCCCGCACGGCCGAGGTCGACGGTTTGCACGTCAATGTCGCGATCGGCTACGGCGGCCGCCGCGAGATCGCCGATGCCGTGCGCTCGCTTTTGGAGGAAAAGGCCCGCGCCGGGATGTCGATTCACCAGTTGGCGGAGACGATCGACGTGGAGCACATCGCCGAGCACCTGTACACCCGGGGCCAACCGGACCCAGACTTGGTCATACGCACCTCGGGGGAGCAGCGCCTGTCTGGTTTCCTGCTGTGGCAGTCGGTCCACGCCGAGTACTACTTCTGCGAGGCCTATTGGCCCGCGTTCCGCAAGGTCGACTTCCTGCGCGCTTTGCGCTCCTACGCCGTCCGCGAGCGCCGCCTGGGCCGCTGACGGGAAAAACGGGGACGGTACCTATTTCCGGCTCGCCGGAAATAGGTACCGTCCCCGTTTCGGGTTTCTACGGCTGCTGGCCGGCCGCCACCTTGGCTATCGCGGTCTGGAGGTCGCCGCTGGACCAATTCCACGGGTAAAGGTTGGCGCCGTCGCCGATCAACACCCAGGGCGTGCCCTGGAAACCCTCCGAGCCGGTGACTACCTGGGTCGTGTTCGCCACCCAGTTGTTGTAGGCGCCACCGGTGAACTGGGCGATCGCCTGGTCGGCGACCTCGGCCTGCCGCGCCAGGGCCGCGATGTCCTCGTCGCTCAAGCCCTCGCCGCCTTCGGCGGGTTGGTTCTCCCAGAGAAGCTTGTCGAACGCCCAGTAGTGGGCCGGGTCCAGGGCCGCCACGGCCACGGCCGCGCGGGCGGCGCGGGAGGAGTACTCGGAGGTCGAGTACGCGTCCAGGTAGCCCATCGGGTAGACGGTCAGCTTGACCTGGCCTGCCCGCATGGCCTGCTCCAATTGCGGCCCGATTTCCTGCTCGAATTTCTGGCAATAGGGGCAGATGTAGTCCGACATCACCTGGACCGCGATCTTGGTCTGGTCCGCCACCGGCCCGCCAGGAACGCCGTCGCAGCCAAGGGCTATCCCGCCCAATTCCGTGGCGCCCGCAGGCTGGCCAGCCTCTGCGGTCGGCGTTTCGCCCCCCTCGGGGCAGGCCACCGCCGGCACCGGCGCGAAGTCGCCTTCCACGTCCGGCGTTGGCGCTACCTCGCTTCTCGCGGACGCGGGCGGCGGGGAGCTTTCCGCCCCCGATGCCGTCCCGCCACCGCCCGTCCTGACAAGGATTACCAGCGCGATCGCGAAGGCGAAAGTCAGGGCGCAGATCACGACCCAGGCGCCGGCTTGCTGATACCAGGGCACAAAGCCGCTCTTGCCAGTGTGGCCTGGTTCCTGGAGATAAGTCGGGTTTCCGCCTGCGTCAGCCATGCGGTCAACCCTATCCGAGGGCCGCCGCCCCACCCGATCCGGCAGCCCCGCCCGATC
This sequence comes from Bifidobacteriaceae bacterium, assembly GCA_031281585.1. Classification (NCBI taxonomy): domain Bacteria; kingdom Bacillati; phylum Actinomycetota; class Actinomycetes; order Bifidobacteriales; family Bifidobacteriaceae; species Bifidobacteriaceae bacterium. Next base: position 3,984 of record JAITFE010000112.1, read on the forward strand.
CGGCTGCGAGGGGCCCCGCGGCCGCCGCCGTGAAGGGGCCCCGTGCCGGGCGGCGGCCAATTGGCAGCGCGGCGGAACATGCTGGTCGGGCTGCGGCCGGTCGGGTTCCGGGGCCGGGCGGCGGCCAAATTGCGGCGCGGCGGAACATGCTGGTCGGGCTGCGGCCGGTCGGGATCAGGCGGCAGGCGGCGGCCAAATTGCGGCGCGGGCCACGCCGGAGGCCGTCTTTTCGGTTCAGCGGCTTTGCGCTTCGCCGCCCGGGCCCGGGCCAAGGGCGCGGAGTAGGGTTGCCGCGTCCGTCTTTGGAACCGCCGAATTGGCGAACGCGGCCGCGTCCCTGGTCACAATCCAGTCCGCGTTGGCGGCCTCCGCGCACGCGCGGATCAGGCCGTCCTCAAAGTCCGGCTCGCCGGAGTCGAGCGCCTGCGCGCAGACATGCGCGTCCACGGGCAATATGTCCAGCGTCTGGGTGAAGGCGGTCACCGCCCGGCGCGCCGCAGGCTCTCCTGCGGCTCGGGTGATCAGGTAATACACGTCCTTGAGGGAGGTGGCGGCCAGGCCGACCCAGGCGCCCGCCCGGATCAGGGCCGTGACAAGGTCCATGGCGGCCTGGTGGGCGGCCCGGGCGCTGTCCAGGAAGTCGAGGGCCACATTGGTGTCCAACACCACACGGGGGACCGGCCCGGCCGGCGGCGCGTCCCCGCCGCTAGGCATGGCGCCGCGCGATCTCTTCGCCCAGGACCCGTTCCGCGTCCGAGTCCTTGGCGATCAGCTCTGAGTGCGAGATTCCGGCCACGGACCGCAAGACCGCCAATTTGCGCTCCCGCGCGGCGCCCTCCGCCCCGGCGTCCGGCCTGATGAAGTCCGGCAGTTCGCGGGTGTCGGCGATGTGCTGGTACAACGCTCGAATAGCCTCCGAGGCGGTCACCGAGCGGGCCGCCAGCACTTGCTCGGCGCGCCTCTTGACAGTCGCGTCAACCCGTCCGTTGACCAGCGGCATCCCCATTCTACCCCTCCGTCTTACGTGCTGTAAAACCCGATCCTATCACGGCGTCCGCAGCCGCGCCGGACGCCCGAGTCGGGAAGCGCCGCAGAAGCACGGCGGCGGCCAAACGCCAGCCGCGCCGATGGGCTGTGCGCTGGTGGCGGGCGGGACGGCATCGTGCGCTTGTTGGCCGGCGGACGTGGCCATCGCAGGACACTCCGGCGGCCTTGGCGGCGCGGGCGGGCTGGGCGTGCGACGGTGGGGACATGACTGAATACAGAACCGAACGCGACACCATGGGCGAGGTGCTGGTTCCGGCCGACGCGCTCTACGGCGCGCAGACCGCCCGCGCGGTCCAGAACTTCCCCATTTCGGGGCAGAGGCTCGAGCCCGCCCAGATCCGGGCTCTGGCGCGGATCAAGAAGGCGGCGGCGCAGGCCAACGCGGAGTTGCGCATCCTGGACCGGCCGCGGGCGGACGCGATCAAGTGGGCCGCCGAACAGGTGATCGCCGGGCATTACGACGACCAGTTCCCGGTCGACGTGTATCAGACCGGCTCCGGAACGTCCTCGAACATGAACATGAACGAGGTGTTGGCCCGCCTGGCGACGGGGCGCCTGGGGCAGCCGGTGCACCCGAACGACCACGTCAACGCCTCGCAGTCCTCCAACGACGTGTTCCCGACCTCGGTGCATGTCGCGGCGACGGAGGCGGCGGCGCGCAACCTGGTCCCGGCCTTGGACCTGCTGGCGGAAGCTCTGGCGGGCAAAGCCGCCGAGTTCGCGGATGTGGTCAAAGCGGGGCGAACACACCTGATGGACGCGACGCCGGTGACTCTGGGGCAGGAGTTCTCGGGCTACGAGGCGGCCGTCCGGTACGGCGCGGAGCGGGTCCAATCGGCGCTCGGCCGGGTGGCGGAAGTACCCTTGGGCGGCACCGCCGTGGGGACGGGCATCAACACACCCCAGGGTTTCCCGCAGCGGGTGGTCGAACTGCTGGCGGAGGACACCGGCTTGCCGATTGTCGAGGCCCGCAACCACTTCGAGGCGCAATCCGCCCGGGACGCGTTGGTCGAGTTGTCCGGCCAGCTCAAGACCGTGGCCGTGTCGCTGATCAAGATCTGCAACGACCTGCGCTGGATGAGTTCCGGGCCCCGCGCCGGGCTGGGCGAGATCCACCTACCGGACCTCCAGCCCGGCTCCTCGATCATGCCGGGCAAGGTCAACCCCGTTATTCCAGAGGCCACGCTGCAGGTCTGCTCCAGGGTGATTGGGAACGACTCGGCGATCACCTGGGGCGGGGCTTCCGGCTTCTTCGAGTTGAACGTCCAGATCCCTTTGATCGGGTCGGCGCTGTTGGAGTCGATTCGGCTGCTGGCGGCGGTCAGCCGGCTCCTCGCCACGAAGGTTGTGGACGGCGTCACCGCTGACGAGGTGCACTGCCTGGAGCTGGCCGAATCCTCGCCCTCGATTGTCACGCCGCTCAACCGGATCATTGGCTACGAGGAGGCGGCGAAGGTCGCCAAGTACTCCGTGGCGCATGAGACCACGGTTCGCCAGGCCGTCTTGGACCTGGGCCTGGTGGCCCAGGGAAAGATCACCGAAGCCCAACTGGACGCCGCGCTAAATGTGATGTCGATGACCCACCCCGCATGAGAAATGGGGACGGTACCTTTTTCCGGCAGAGCCGGAAAAAGGTACCGTCCCCATTTCTCTCGAGCTGGAAAAGGGTACCGTCCCCATTTTTAGTCGGGGGGATTGGCGCGGGCCGCCAGACGGGCGCGGGCCGCGTCCAGCCATTCCTGGCAGCGGTCCGCCAGCGCCTCACCCCGCTCCCACAGCGCCATG
>JAITFE010000113.1 GCA_031281585.1 Bifidobacteriaceae bacterium
CAGGCCGGGGACGCGGTGATCGCGCCGTCGCCGACAAAGCGTCTGATCGCCCAGGTGGCGGCCGCCACCCCGCCGGATCCGCGCGACATTGCCGCCTTCGACGACCTGACGGAACGCGAGGTGGAGGTCCTGGTCCAGATGGCCCAGGGGCTTTCCAACCAAGAGATCGCCGCCGCCCTCCACGTCGCGGAGACCACCGTCAAGACCCACGTGGGGCGCATCTTGATGAAGCTGGAGGCTCGCGACCGTGTCCAGGCGGTCGTCGCGGCCTACCGCGGCGGTTTGGTGCAGCGGTATTCGTAGCGGCACGGCCTTTTGCGCGGGCCGTTGGGAGGGCAAGCGCCCGATGCCGTCATCCCCCGGTAGGAGGTAAAGCCCCGACCACGGCACGATCCGCCCGCCTCGCCGACCCGGTAACTTCTAGGGCATGCAGCAAGAGACTTCCCACCGCGAGGGGCCGGCCGTCGCCGCCCGCGGGCTCACCAAGATCTACGGCGCGGGTGAAGCCCGAGTGTTAGCGCTCGACTCCGTTGACGTTGACTTCGCCGCCCACTGCTTCACCGCGATCATGGGGCCGTCCGGCTCCGGCAAGTCGACGCTGCTGAATCTGCTGGCGGGGCTGGACACGCCGACCAGCGGCTCGGTCCAACTGGGCGGCAAGGAGCTCACCGGGTTGGGCGACAACGAGTTGACGGCCTGGCGGCGGCGTCACGTGGGCTTCGTGTTCCAAGCCTTCAACCTGCTGCCCATGTTGACGGCGGCCCAGAACATCCGCCTCCCGCTGGAGTTGGCGGGCGAACAGGTGGACCCGCAGTGGTGGGACACCGTGGTGGACACCTTGGCGTTGCGGGACCGGCTGGGCCACCGGCCCAGCGAGATGTCCGGCGGCCAGGGCCAGCGGGTGGCGCTGGCACGGGGCCTGATCACCCGCCCGGATGTGATCTTCGCGGACGAGCCGACCGGCAACCTGGACACCCGCTCCGGCTTTGAGGTGCTGAGTTTCCTGCGCCAATCGGTGCGGGAGTTGGGGCAGTCCGTGGTGATGGTCACCCACGACCCGGCGGCGGCCGCGTACGCGGAGCGGGTGGTCCTGCTGGCGGACGGCCGCCTGGCGGGCGAGATCCTGCATCCGACCAAGGAGTCCGTGCTGGCCGCGCTCGACGAGTTGACCACGGTCGTGAAGGTCTGAGGGACGGCCATGTTCGGTTTCACTTTGCGGCAACTGCGGATGTCGCTGCGACAGGTGGCGGGCGGCGCTATGGCGATCGTGGTCGCCACCGGCTTCATCGCCGCCGCCATGGCCGGCTCCGCCGTGATGAACGACACGGTCGACAACATCATGAGGGAGCCCTACGCCGGGGCGGACCTGGTGATGGGCCGGGCGGACTACTACGACGCGCAATACCTGCCCCCCACAGCCGCCGATGACGTCCTGGCGGATCCGGCGGTGGCCGACGCGTTTCGGTCGGTCACCGTCTCAGCCGAGGCCTCCGCCGACAAGCGCAGCGAATGGGTCACGCTGCGGTCCGCTTCCAACGCGCCCGCCTTCGCGACCTGGCCGGTGGGCCAAGGCCGGGAGCCGTCCAGCCTGGGCGAGGCGTCCCTGGCGGAATCGCTGGCCAAGCGCCTGCGCGTGGGCGTGGGCGACCAAATCGAACTGGCGGTCACGGTCTTCGGCGACCCGGTCGCGACCGACCTGGCGGTGGCCGGCAGCGGATCGGACGAGCTGGCGGCATCGGCGGCTCCGGTTGACGCGGAAGAGGCCGCAGCGGCCGTCGCCGAACCAGCGGAGAGCGTCACCGCGCTGACGGTGACGGGACTGTTCGACGATTCGGCGCCGACCTTCCTGACCAGCCGGCCAAACATCCAGACCACGCCGGAGACGCTGGCGTTGCTCGGGGTGGACCAGGCCAACGCCGACTACTACACCCCCGGCGCGCTGTTGATCGACCTGGCGGCCGGGGTCGAAGACTCGCCCCAGGTGCGCCAGCAGATCTTCGACACCGTCTCGGCCGCCTGGCAAGGCACCGACTGGGCCGCGGAATGCCCCGAAGGCTTCAAGCTGCTGTCCAAAGGCGACCAGTGGCGGCACGGCAACTACGACTTGTGCTCCGTCCTGGTGATGAGCCCGCGCGAGGCGGGGTCCATCCGGAGCTCCCAGAACTTCGACAGCGCCGTGCTCACCGGGGTGGTGGTCGTGTTCGGCCTGGTGTCGTTGCTCACCGGCGCAATGGTGATCGCCAACACCTTCCAAGTCATGATCGCGGGGCGAGCCCGGACGTTGGCGCTGTTGCGGGCCGTGGGAGCGACCCGGAGCCAAGTCCATCGCTCGGTTCTGACCGAGGCGATCATCACGGGCCTGGTCGCCTCCGGAATCGGAGTGGTGGCCGGCTGGGGTTTGGTCACCCTGGCCCTGACCGTGGCCACAAGGCTTTACCCGACCATTCCCCTTCCCGTGACGGCGCACATGTCGTTCACGGCCGTGGCGGCCGCCGCGCTGATCGGGTCGCTGACCACCATCCTGGCTTCGCTGGTGCCGGCCAACATGGCCACGCGCGTGGCGCCCATCGAGGCTCTGCGTCCGCAGGCGGCGCCCACCTTGGCGGCGCGGTCGGGTCGCAAGCGGCTGATCTGGTCAATCGTCCTGGCGGCGCTCGGCGCGGTCGGCCTAGCCCTGTCCGTGGTCCTAGTCAACGTCTTGGATTCGGGGACCATCGACCCTGCCGTGATCCTGGTCTGCGCGGTGGCGGGCGTCCTCAGCGGCGGGGCCATGGCCGCCGGGGTCATAATCGGCTCGGTCTTCTGGCTGCCCAAGCTGGTCGGGCGGATCGCCGGCCAAATCGCGAGGCGGCCCGGCGGCGCCCGGATCGCGGCCGCCAACGTGGTCCGCAATCCCAGGCGAACGGCCGCCGCCGCCACGGCGTTGATGGTGGGCGTCACGCTGGTCGGCTCAATGCTGGTCGCGGCCGCCACCTTCGACCGGTCGATCGACGCCTACGTGGGGCGGCAGGCGCCCATCGACCTGGGGGTGGGCTACGCCCGCGGCGGGTACATGACGGACGTCGAGGAGGTCACCCCGCACGAGCTGATCGGCGAGGCGGTGCCCGCCGACCTGGTCCACCAGATCGAAAACGTCCCCGGAATCACCGCCTCGGCGCCCATCACCGCGACAACGGTCCAGATCGAAGACGACCTGGGGGTCGAGGTCACCTACTTCATCAACGGCGTGGACCCGGCCCGGCTGGCGTCCACGCTGGCGGAATCCGACATTCCCGCGCAATTGGCCCCGAATGTGGTCCTGGTCGACAGTTTCACGAACGACCAACTGGCCCAGATGAGCGAGTTCGAATCCGATCAGGCCTACAGCGACTCCGAATGGACGCCGCCTTCCCCGAATCCGATCTCGGGGTCCACCCGCGCCGTCCTGACCCGCGGCGGCGAATCGTTTGAATTGACGTTTGTGTACGCCCCGGAGTTGGATTCGAGCCGAGTCTGGCTGGGCTCGATGATCACCGACCAGGCCACTCTGGACGCCCTGGGCGCCGACCAGACCGTTCTGGCTTTGTTCGACGTGGACGCGGAGGCGGACGCTGTGGCCGTCCAGAACGAGGTCCTGGAGCTGGTCACCGACGCGTCGCCGCAACTGGCCGCCTATGAGGTGCAGGGCTCCGCCATCGAGAAGGCCGAGGCGCGCAAGGCGCTTTCCACCATGCTGCTGATCGGCCTGGCCCTCTTGGCCGTTTCCCTGGTGGTGGCCTTGATCGGGATCTCCAACACGTTGTCGCTCTCGGTGATCGAACGGCGCCATGAGACCGCGTTGCTGCGGGCGCTGGGGTTGTCGAAGGGCCAGACGCGCTGGATGTTGGCGGTCGAGGCGATGGTGATCGCCGGTGTGGCCGGACTGATGGGGGTCGCCTTCGGCGCCCTGTACGGCTTCGCCGCCTCCGCGCTGTTGCTGGGGCCAACCTTCGGCGCCGAGTTCGCGTTTCCCATCTGGCCCATGGCGGTGCTGTTTGGCCTGATCCTGGCGGCCGGCCTGCTCGCCTCCGTCTTGCCGGGGCGCCGGGCCGCCCGCACTCCCCCGGCCGCCGCCCTGGCGATTGAGTGATTTCACCGATCCCCAGGCTTTTGCCTTCGGGCTCTGACCGGCGTGGCCGGGATGGCAAACTCGGCCGGTGCATTTCACCCTGGTAACAGCCGGCAAGGCTCAGGATTGCTGGGCTGAGGACGGTTCGACCCTGCCACAGGTCCTGGACGAACTGGGCCTTTCCGGACCGGGCGTTGGGGTTGGCCTGGGCGGCGAGCCGCGTCGGCAGGGCGCTTTGAGTCCGGGCGCGACGGCGCTCGGGGACACCCCGACTGTCCCTCCTTTGCGCCACGGCGCGGTGGTTCGGCTCGGGTCGCCCACTTTGGGCCCCGGCTCAACAGTCCGGGATCCGGCGGTTGTAGACCCGGCGCCAGAAACAGCCGCCGATGCCGTCCGGCCCGGCGCCTGGCGTCTGGTCCGGCTGGGTTCGCCCTGGTCCGGGCATTCCGTTCCCCTGCGTTCGGCGGCGGCGCCGGTCGGGGCGGGAACAACTCGGAGGGGCCGGGTAACGCTGCGACGTCTCCCTCCCACGCGTTCGGCGGCGGCGCCGTTCCGAACCAAAACGGCTCGGCGCGGCCGGGTCCCGCCGCGACGTTCACCGCCGGCGTCCGAAAAGGGCGGGCTGGGCCAGGGGTTTCCTGGCCGGCTGGGCCCGGCCCGATCCGACGGGCCGGGCCAGGGGTCTCCCGGCGCGGCTGGCTGGCCGGGCCCAGCCGGATTCGGCGCGCTGGGCCAGGGGTCTCCCGGCGCAGCCAGCGGGCTGGGCCAGGGGTTTCCTGGCGGGCTGGGACCAGCTGGATCGGAGGGCCCCAGCCGCTTTCCCCTCCGCGCGGTCGGTTCCGGCTCCATGGTTGGCAGCCAGGGCCGTGGTGGCCCAGCGGCGCGCCTGCCCAGCCCGCCGGTCTGGCTGGGACGGGTCCGCCAGCCCAAGCGGGGCCGGCCGCGCGTTCGCTGGCGGCGTCTTTGGCGCTGGCGGCGCTGTCCGCCAGGGACCCTGGTCCGGACCCACGAGGGCGAAGTCTTTGCCCTGATCCAGGAGCCGGTCGGGGCCCCGCCGGAGCGGCCCGGCGGGAAGCGAAGCTGGGCCGCAGTCGCCTCCACAGCCGCGACCGGCCTGGTCATGGCATTGGTGATGTTTCTGATCACGCGCAATCCGTTGTGGGCCGCCATGCCGCTGGCAGCCGTGGTGGCCTCGGTCATTCCGCTGGCTTTGCGGGGCCGCCGCGCGCGCTGGTGGGAGAGCGTTGCGGGACTGGATCCGCAGGCGACCGCAGGTCCGGGCCCCAGCCTTGGGGACGGCCCGCTGGAACTCGTGGGCGATCCGGCCGCGGTGGAGGCGTTCGCCCGCCGTTTGATCGCCTCCGGCTTGGGACCCGGCACGGGCCTGCCTTCGCTGGCGGTCCCGCCCGCGCCGCGCTGGGCTTGGACCCGCTTCGCCCCGGCGGCGCCGCCAGGCCACGCGGCATTCACCATCACGCCAATCGAGGAAGGCCTCCGCCTGTCGCCGGCGGGCTCCTGGGAGCCGGCCAACGGGCCGTGGCCTACGGCCGCTGGGAGCGGCTTGGGGCAGACCAGTTCTGGCCGCACCCTTTGGCGACCTTCGCCGGAGGGTGACGCGGCCGGGTTGGCGCCGCCCGCGCGGCGGAACGGCAACGCTGGCGGGCCGGGGACCTCGAGCCTCGCGGGGCTGGCGGCCGGCGCGCCAGGCGGGGCGAACGGCTCTGGCCGGCCTGGGGCCGCCGCCGGGGCGGCTCGTTGGATGGTCAAGGCAGCCGGACTGGGGCTGTTGATCGCACGCGCGCCGGGCCGCGAGCCGCTCCGGGTAGTCGGATTGGGCGCCGCCGCCATGGAAGACCTGATCAGGCGCCGGGCGGCGGATTCCGGGCCGCCGCCCGGCGCGGACCCGCTCCCCCTCGTCCCTGATGAGCTCGCGGCCAATTGGCGGGCGGGAGGAGGCCTGCCGGCGATCGCCCTCGCCGCTGGCGGCGGGGCCGTGCGCATCGACCTGGCCAGCGACGGCCCGCACGCGTTGGTGGCGGGCACCTCCGGCTCGGGGAAGTCGGAGTTTCTCCGCGCTTTGATGCTCGCGGAATGCGTGGCCACTCCGCCGGACCGCCTGATCATTGTCGGTCTGGACCACAAAGGTGGCGCTACCTTTCGTGACTTGGAGCATCTACCGCACGTGGTCGGGGTAGCGACAGACCTTGACGCGGCCGGCACCAGCCGCGTTCTGACCTCGCTTGAGGCCGAGTTGGCGGGTCGCGAACGCCTTCTTGAACGCCATGGCCGCGCCTCTTGGGGCGAATTGCCCCCGGCCGTTCGACCCGCCCGCCTGTTGGTCGTGGTGGACGAGTTCCGAACCCTGCTGGATGCCCTACCCCAAGCCGCCGGACGCCTTGAGCGTCTGGCCGCCCAAGGCCGTTCCCTCGGCATGGGCTTGGTTCTGGCCACCCAGCGCCCGGCGGGCGCCGTGAGCGCGCAACTGCGGGCCAACCTCGCCCTGCGGGTCTGCTTCCGGGTCGCCACAGAAGCCGACTCGTTGGACGTCCTCGGCTCGGCCGCCGCCGCCGCCCTGGACCCGGACAAGCCCGGCAGCTGCATTCTGGCCAGCGCCGGACGCGCGCCCGCCAAACTGCGGGTGCGGCTGATGCCGCCGCCGGGGCGGCGTCCCGCCATGCCGGTGTCGTGGCCGGGTCGCTGGTTCCCGCCGCCGGCGCCGCCGCCCAATCCGGCAGCTTTGGTGGCGGCCATCGCGGGGGCCGCCACCGCCGTGGGCGCCCGGCCGCCGGACGCGCCCTGGCGGCCTCCCCTGCCGGAACGGCTGACGGCGCAGGATAGCGGGTGGCCTGGGGACGGCATCGGCGGCGTGGTTCTTGGCCTGGCCGACCAGCCTGACAGGCAGGCCCAACGGTGCCTGACCTGGGATCCCGCGAGCGGCCACTTGGCGATTCTGGGGCCTCCGCGATCTGGCCGCACAACTGCGGCGGTCACCGCAGCCGCCGGCCTGGCCGCCGCGAGTTGGATGACTCATGTTGTGACCCACAATCCCGCCGCGTTCGCCGGGCTGGCCACCTTGCCGGCTTTCGGCTCGGTGATCCCACCCGACGCGCCCGAGCGGCTGGGCGAACTGCTCCAGGGACTGGCTGGAAGGCGGATCGCGCTCGTCATGGACGCGTACGCCGAACTCGAGGATTTGGCCGTGCCAGCGTTGGGTCGCAGCTTGATCGACGCGCTGATCCACGGGGCTTTGGCGCCCGGCGCCGCACTGGTGGTGACCGCGCCCGCCAAGCCCGCGCGCTGGCTGGGTCTCTGCCCGCACCGGCTGGTTCTGCCGGTGGCGGAGCTGACGGACGCGCTGGCTCTAGGGCTGCCGCGCGACCTGGCTGCGGGCCCGCGTGTGCCCGGCCGCGTCTGCCACCTGGGCGGCGAGGCGCCCCTGATGGCACAACTCTGCTTGCCGCCAACCGTGTCCGCGCTGTCCCGTGCCGGACGCGCTCACGCCGCCCCAGGGGACCGGGCCGCAGTGGCCGGCGACGGCTGGGCGCCCCCGCGTTCCCTTTCGAACTGCGATGATCCGGATGCGGTCCTCGAACCGCCCCACAAAGTGGTGCCGCTGCCTACCCGCGTCAACTCCGCCGACCTCCCGGCGGAGACCGCCGAACCGTCCCACGCCGGTGCCCTGTGGGTCGGCTTGGGCGGGGCGTTGGGCACTCCCCTTGCCCTGCCAATCCGCGAGGGCCAGCCAGTCGGCGTGATCGGGCCGCCCGGTTCGGGCCGGTCGACCGCGTTGGCGGCGATTCGGCGCCGACTTGAAGCCTCGGGCCACCGGGTCCTCATGTTCCCCTCCGGGCCAGGCCGCCGGTGGCCCCAGATCATCGACTCGTTGCGGGCCGCCCAGGTTGTGCTGGTGGACGATCTGGAGTCGGTCAGCGGGGCCCCGCCCCCGGCGCCGCCCGCCGGCGGCACCTTGATCGCCACCTGCACCACCGCCACCGCAGCGGCCTTCCGGCCGCCCTCCCAATGGTTCCACGCGAATCCGCTGGGCATTGTCCTGTGGCCAAGCGCGCGCGGCAGCGCCCAGGCCTTCGGCCCCTCGGTCAACCTATCCCCCGCGTTGACGGGTCCCTGCGCCGCCGAACCGCCTGGTCGCGCCCGCCTGGTCATCGGCTCCAAGACCTGGCCCGTCCAACTCGCCACCTGACCACCACTTGTTTCGCGGCCGCGCGGCCGCCGCCTCCTCGCAAGCGGATGGGCATGGGAGAATCGGCCGGTGGACCCAGCGACCTTCACCTACCGGCCTCGGACGGGTCCATCCATGGCCGCGTTAGTTTGGGCGGTGGCTGGCGCGGTCGCCGTCAGCCTCGCTCTTGACGAGCCCGGTCAACTGGCGCGCTGGATGCCAGCCGCCGCCCTCGCTTGCTTGACCGCGTGGGCGGTCTTTTGGGCGCCCAAAGTCATAGTCGGCGCGGATGGCCTCGACATCCGGAATGTGGTCGCCAGCCACCATGTGCCCTGGGCGGCGATTGCCCGCATCGACACGAAATGGGCGTTGACCCTCTACACCGCGCAAGGAAAAGTGACCGCCTTCGCCGCGCCCGCGCCGTCAAACCTGCGGCCGCTCCGCGGCGCGTCGAGCGCAGACATCAAGCACCTGCCGGAATCCGCCTTCGACGCCGCCCGTTCCGTGCGCCCGGGCGACCTTCCGGGCACGCCTTCGGGCGACCTGGCCTGGGTGGTCCGCGAACGCTGGGAGCAAGTCCGCGACCAGGGCCCCACCGGCACCGCATCCGGCCAGCAGGCCACTCGCCGCTGGCATACGGCCACCATCCTGCTTTGGCTCGCCTTGGCGGCTGCCGCCGCCGCAGCACCTGCCCTGACCGCCTAACCCAGGACGGCACACCGGCCCAGCGAAACAAACCCGCCGGTCAACGCCGTGATCTGCAGCCCGCCAATCGGAACGAGGCCTGCGGTGCCATGGTTCTCGGGGCTGACGCGGCTCCAAGTGCAAGCCAAACCACGATCGTGATCCACCACCGGCCAGTTCTTCACGGCCCCAAGGCCTTGGGGCCACTCAACTGCCAGTGTTCCCGCAAGTCGGACACCCGCACGGCCAAGGCCGCGTGGACGTCGCGCGGTCAAGCGGGCTAGTCGCCCGGCGCGAGGGTGCGGCGGCGTTCGGCCTGCAGGTCCGGGTCTGGGACTGGGACGGCCGCTATCAGCTCGCGGGTGTAGGCCTCCTTCGGGTGGCGGAGGATCTCCGCCGAGGTGCCCGTCTCAACCAAGCGGCCTTTCGACATGACCGCGATCCGGGAGGCCACCATCTCCACGACCGCCAAGTCGTGCGAGATGAACAGGCACGCGAATTGGTGTTCCCGCTGCAACTCGCTGAACAGATCCAGCACTGTGGCCTGCACGGACACGTCCAGGGCCGATGTCGGCTCGTCCGCGATCAGCAGTTTTGGCCGCAAAGCCAGCGCACGGGCTATTCCGACCCGTTGGCGTTGCCCGCCTGAGAGTTCGTGCGGGTAGCGGTTCCGCAGGGACGCCGGCAATTTGACCTGTTCCAGCAAGTCGGCCACCCGAGCGTCAAGTTCCTTGCCCTTGGCCAGGTGGTGGAGCGCCAGCGGCTCCCCGATCGACTGCCCTATCGGCAGTCGCGGATTCAGGGACGAGCCGGGGTCCTGGAACACAATCGACACGCCCTGGCGCGCCCGCCGCAACTCCTTCGCCCCGATCCCCTTCAGTTCGAAACCGGCCACCTTGAGGGAACCCTCGTGCACCGGCAGCAATCCGACCACCGCCCGGCCCACCGTCGACTTGCCCGAGCCCGACTCCCCCACCAGCCCAACCACCTCGCCCGGCGCGATCGTCAAGTTGAAGTCCTCGACCGCCCGGAAGGCCGGCGTCCGCCCGCGCCGGGGGTATTCCAGCGTCAAGCGCTCGGCCGCCAGAACCGGCGCCACCCCCGCCGCAGCAGTTTCACCGGTGCCCGATGCCGTCCGCTCGCCTTCCCCCTCAGCCTCCGCCTGGAGTTTGGGCACCGCCGCCAGCAGCAGCTTGGTGTACGGGTGGCGGGGAGAGTAGAAGATCTGGCGGGAGGGGCCCGCCTCCACGATCCGGCCGTCCTTCATCACGCAGATGCGGTCCGCCATGTCCGCCACGACGCCCATGTCGTGCGTGATCAGGATGATCCCGGAGTCGATCCGCCGCCTCAGGTCCCGCATCAGGGCGAGGATCTCGGCTTGCACGGTGACGTCCAGCGCGGTGGTCGGCTCGTCCGCGATCAGGAGCTTCGGGTCCAGCACCAGCGCTTGCGCGATCATGGCGCGTTGGCGCTGCCCGCCGGACAACTGGTGCGGGTAGTAGTCGATCCGGGTCTCCGGATCCGGCATGTCGACCAGTTTTAGCAACTCCAACGCCCGCGCGCGGGCCTGCCTGGGCCCGACGGGGCGGTGCGCGCGGATGGTCTCGACAATCTGGAAGCCGATCGTGTAGACGGGGTTGAGCGCTGTCATGGGTTCTTGGAAGACCATCGCGATCCGGGAGCCCCGGATGCTTTGCAACTCCGAGGCGCGCATGCCGACCAGTTCGCGGCCCTCCAGTTTGGCCGAACCGGAGACGCGGGCGTTCGGCGGCAAGAGGCCCACCAGGGCCATTGAGGACTGCGTCTTGCCGCTGCCGGACTCGCCCACAATGGCGAGCACCTCGCCGGGGCTGACGTCGTAGGAGACGTCGATCGCGGCCGGGAACCATTCCCCCTCGACGTAGAAGTCGACGTTCAGGCCGCGCACCCGCAGGATTGGCTCCTTGTCCTGGCCCGGCTCGGCCAAGCCGTCAGCGCATGGGGGCACTGCCTCCCCGGCGCCGCCGGTCTGGCCTGCGAATTCGTCGGGGCTCATCGCGCCGCCGCCTTCCGGGCCGCCTTGGCCATCTTGCGGGCCGAGGGAATGCGGCGCTGGCGCGGGTCGAAGGCGTCGCGCAGGCCGTCGCCTATGAAGTTGACGCACAACGCGATCACAATGATGAAGAAGCCCGGCCACCAGAACAGCCACGGCCGCTGGGTGAACGCCGATTGGTACTCGGAGACCAGGTTGCCCAACGAGATGTCCGGGAAGTGAATGCCGAAGCCCAGGTAGCTGAGCGCGGTCTCCAGAAGGATGGCGGCGGACATGAGCAAAGTCGCGTTGACTATGATCACGCCGACGGCGTTCGGCAGAATGTGTTTGACAATGATCCGCGCGCTGGACGCCCCGGCCACGCGGGCGGCGTCCACAAACTCGCGTTCGCGCAGGGACAGGAACTCGGCGCGCACCAAGCGGCTCATCGCCATCCATTCCACCAGGGCCAGGGCCAGGCCCAGGGTCACCGCCGAGGCGCCGTTGACCCAGTGGCCCAAGACCATGCCGATCACCATCACGGGGATGGCGATCATCATGTCGGTGAAACGCATCAAGAGCGTGTCGACGCGGCCCCGGAAGAAGCCGGCGGAGGCGCCCACCAGCACGCCGATCAGCGTGGCCAGCAACCCGATCAGGACCATGACGGTGAGGGACTGCTGCGCGCCGCGCATGGTCATGGCGAACATGTCGTGGCCCACCGTGTCCTGGCCGAACGGGTGCTCGCCAATGTGGACGCCCTCGGTCAGCGACAACTCAAGGGTGGGCCGGCCGCCGGGGATGGCGATCGGATAGGTCGCGGAGTAACTGTGTTTCCACCAGCCGGGGATGGGGCCCCAACCGATCGATGTCGCCACCAGGATGACCAGGAGGGCCAAGACCGCCATGGCGATGATGGCGCCGCGATGGCGCAGGAAGCGGCGCCGCACGATCTGCCCTTGCGAGAGGCCTTCGGCCGCTTTGAGCTCAATCGCGTTCTCGCCCGCGCCGGCCGCGCCAGTCAAAGCGTCGATGTCCGCAATGGCGCCAGTCAGGTCCTCAAGGGGATCCGGCGGCCGGCCGGAAGGAGGGGTCGTGTTCACGCGTTCACCCGGATCCTCGGGTCAAGGCCCGCGTAGACCATGTCGGCCACAATGTTGGCGGCAATCGCGAGCGCCGCCGTGACGACGAAGTAGCCCATGACGCCGTAGATGTCGTTTCCCCGCAACGCCTGGATGAACATGGTGCCCATGCCCCTCCAGGAGAAGATCCGCTCGGTGATGATGGCTCCGCCGAAGACCATGGCGATGTCGATGGGGATGACGGTGGCGAGCGGAATCAGGGCGTTCCGGAAGGCGTGGCGGACAACCACGGTCCGCTCGTTCAGGCCTTTGGCCCTGGCGGTCCGGATGTAGTCGGCGTTCATCACCTCCAGCATGGAGGAGCGGGTGTAGCGCGTGTAGGAGGCGAACGTGATCAGCACCAACGCGGTGGTGGGAAGGACCAGGTGCGTCAACACGTCCGTGGCGGAAAACCAGAAGGAGCCGCCCAACTCCGGGGTGACGGAGCCCATGGTGCTGATGGGCCGGCCATTCACGCGAGGCGAGTCGAGGTAGGCCGGCCAGGCTTTCATCATCCGGTCGGCGAAGACGAACACCGACATGATGATCGCGGTCAGCGCCGCGGTGCGGGCGGAGACCCGCCTGTCCGGGCCTCCCCAGGCCAGGCCCGCGCCAACGCCGACCAGGGCCGCAGCCACCCAAAGGCCCAGAATCACGGGCCAACTCGCGCGTTCGAAGGCGAACTGCAGCGGGTAATACAGGATCAGCCCCACGCCGACGGTGCTCAAAGAGGAATACAAGGCCCGCCGGTTTCCCAGGCCGCTGGACACCGCTGCGACCGCCACGGCCGCCCCGGCCCCGGTCAGGCCCACGCCCACAATGCCAAGGCCCGGCTCCAGCAGGAAGTTGGCGGCGTCCACGTAGACCATCACCGCCGTCACAGCCGCGAACCCGATCCCCCCGACCGTCCACCGGGTGCGGGGCCGGCCGCCCGCCACCATGGCGGCGAAAACGCCTGCGGCGGCTCCCACACCCAGGATGAGCGCCAGCGGCAGCTTCGGGTGCGCCAAGAAGTTGTTGAACCGGATCGCGCCGAATTCCTTGAGCAGCACGGCCACCCAAAAGGCCGGCAGCGAATAGAACAGGAAGGTGAAGAAGGTGGTCAGGTAGTCGAAAGCCGAGTATTGCCGCAGCGCGGTGGTGATCCCCACGGTCACGCCCAGCAGGATCGCGATGACCACCGAGGCGAAGACCAGTTTGACCGTGGTCGGGACCGCCGAGGCCAGCTGGGACGCCACCGTCTGGTTGGTCAGAATTGAGACGCCGAACGTTCCATTGCCCCACAGGTAACCCGCCAAGCGGCCGAGCCATTTGAAATAGCGCAGCACCGGCGGGGTGTTCAGATCAAGGTTGGCTGTGGTCCGCTCGATTAGGAATTGTTTGTTGGGCGCGCTCGAGGCTTTGACTTCCGCCAGCGGGTCGACTGACAGCGCGACCATCATGAAAACAATGAAGGTTGCGCCGAACAGCACAATCAACCCCACCGCGACGCGGCGGGCGATGAACGAAAGCACGCAGCCAGCTTAGTCTGGGGCGGCGGGAACCGGGGTTATCCCGCCCGTGGCCAGCCCGGCGAACCGTCCCGCCGCGCCCGCCACACCCCCAGCGCACGCCACGCCCTGGAGTCGGCTCGCATATCCGCATAGGGAAACGGCCGGCAAGGCGGGAAGAATCCCGACTCGCCGGCCGTCCCATATTCACGTTCGCCGTCAATCAGGGGTCAAACGGGTCGCCGAGCGGCGTCCCACCCCACTTGGGCGGCGAGGTCAGCTGGTGACCTCCCAGTCCCAGAAGTTCCAGAACATGGTCCCGGAGATCGTGGTCATGGACACATTCTTGATGGTGTCACGCCAAGCCAGCACCGACGGGAATTGGAAGATGGTGATCCCGAAGCCGTCTTCAAGCAGGATCTGCTCGACTTCCAGGTTGATCTCCTCCTGGCGCTTCGGGTCCGTCGTGGTCGCCAACTCGTCGTACAACTCGTCAATTCTGGTATTGGCGATGTGGCCGAAGTTGTTCTGGCCGTCTGAGACAAAGTTGGCGGCCGGTTCGAACACGGCGGTCGAGGTCGACTGCCACCCGAACAGCGAGGCGTCATAGGTGTCGTTGCCGAGAATCGACCCCCATTCGTCGGAGCCCGCGTCGATCACATCGAAGCCGGCCTGGGTGGCCGATTCGTGGATGAGTTGGAACTCTTGCACGCGCCGGGCGTTGGACTTGCCGTACAGGAACCGCACCTGGGGCGCGGTCACGCCGGCCTCCTCCAGCAGTTGCTTGGCGCCTTCGATGTCCACATCCTTGTAGTCGGCAAAGCCGTTCGCGGCCACGGTCGCGTCATATGTGGGCGAACCGGGCACCAGGTTGTACGAGTCGCGGGTCTCCGCGTCCGGCTGGGTCGGCTTGATGATGGTGTCGACAATCTTCTGGCGCGGGATGGTCTTCAGGAAGGCGACGCGCACCTTCTTAGCCTTCTCGGCGTCGCCACCATAGGTGGCCGGGTCGAACGGGCCGCCGCTGGTGTAAGTCAGGTCGACGTGCTCGTAGGTGCCCTCGTAGCCGGATTGGTGTTTGATTCCCGCCGCCCCTTGGACGTCCGCCAGCACGTCGGCTGTGACCTGGGGCTGGATGATGTCGACGTCGCCGTTCTTGAGCGCCTGCACTTGGGCCATCGGGTCCTCGTTGTAGGTGACGATGATCTCCTCGACCTTGGCGGGGGTGCCCCACGTGAAGTCGGGGTTCTTCTTCAGGGTGACGTATTGGCCTTCCACGTAGTCGCTGACCAGCATGGGGCCGCAGGAGAGCACCAGTTCGGCGTCCTCGCCTTGCGGCATGGCGTTGATGTCGAAGTCGAAGCTCCAGACCTTGGCGATCTTCGCCAGCGCGACGGCGTCCTTGTCCTGGATCGCCGCGACCACGGCGGCTTGGGCCTCGGCCGGATCGGCGATCCCGAGAGCGCGCTTGCCGACCACGTGGGCGGGCAGCGGATAGTCGGCGAAGTTGTACTGCCAGTCGGCGAACGGCTTCGAGTAGACGAACGTGACGGCCTTGCCGTCATCGGAAATGGTCGGCGTGTCGGTGATCAGCGCGACGGCCGGATCGCCGGCGTCGAAGTAGACCTTGCCCTCCGTGACGTTGACAATGACGCCGTCTTCGTCGTATTCGACGTCGCCCTCGGCCACGTCGTTGAACACCCCGGAGCGGGCGGCCCACTCGAGCAGCAGGTCGGAGCCGTCCAGCGGCGTGCCGTCAGACCACTTGGCGTCCGGGCTGATGGTCTGCGTGACGGTCAGCGGGTCTTCCGAGTC
>JAITFE010000114.1 GCA_031281585.1 Bifidobacteriaceae bacterium
TCCACCGCTCAAACGACCAAGACAACCAAGGCGGCCGCCGCTACAACCAAATCTGGGATAGGTCCGCACCCCAGACAACCCAGGTCCCACACGCCCACCAACAAAACTGACGCGCACCCTTTTGGGGGGTTCGCGCCGCCCATAAGATGAGCTAGGTGAGTTCCCACCTTCCCAGCCACATGGGCGTGCTGGTGCAGATGTGCGAGGCTCTGAACTCGTCGGACGAACGCTGGGCGGGTTACGTCAAAGCGGTCGGGATTATGCAGCGCAAGGTCGGTGCGCACTTCGCGCCCAGTTTTCTCCTGGATGACTCGGGCGAGCGCGCGGTGCTGGTGACGGATGAGGCCCAGCGGGCCGTCCTGGGGAAGCGCTGGCCTTGGATCCCCGCCAGCGTCCATGTGCGGGACCCATGGATCGACCCGAAAGGCTGGCCGGTGGCGGCCCGCGACAACCTGGCGTCCGAGGGCTGGCAGGTGCTTCCGGCAGAATTCAAGACTTGGTTTGACGCCACCGGGGTGGTGGTCCAGGTGCACGCGGACGGGCGCCACTTGGGCGCCGTGTTGATGAGCTTCGACCAGGAGTTCGAGTTGGACCAGACCACGGCCGAGTTCCTGGCCGCGGCCGGCCATATCCTGGGCCGGGCCGTCCACTCCGGCCTCTTGGCGCGGCGCCAACAGGAGCTCGGTTCGCTCAAGGAGCGGCGTTTGCTGGCGGACGAGCTCCACGTGGACTTGGCCCAACAGGTCGCGGCCCTGGGGCTGCACGCCGGGTCCATGCGCCTGGACTTCGAAGACGGCGACCGGGACCGGTTGGCGCAGGACATCGAGGCGCTGACCGCCATGGTGGCCAGTCTCAAGGCGACCCTCCGGTACCAGATGCTGGGCCTCAGGTCCGACCCGTCGGCCGCGACGGATTCCTGCCTGGACGCCATCCGGGCGCAGGTCCAGGCGTTCGAGCAGATCGCGCCCGTGCAGGTGACGGTCGAGTGCCCGGACCCGGACGCGGCCGCAATGGTGCCGCTGGAGGTGACCACGCAGTTGACGCGGGTCCTCCAAGAGGCGCTGGCTAACGCCCGCATCCACTCGGTGGCCGGCCGGGTCGTGGTGCGCCTGGCGGCTTCCGGCACGCGCGTCCGGTTGGAGGTGGAGGACGACGGCTCCGGATTCGACCCGGACGCGGTACCCGACACCCGGCTGGGAATGGTCATCATGAAAGAGCGGATGGCGCAGGTGGGCGGCGAGTTGAGCGTCCGCTCCTCGGTGGGCCACGGCACCTTGGTGACCGCCGAGGCGCCGTTCGCGCCGCCGGCCGGCTGGATCGCCCTGACGGAAAGGATCGGCACCTTCACGTGAACTCAAACCCGGCCACTGTCTTGGTGGTGGACGATCATCGGCTTTTCCGCGAGGGCCTGGCGGCCCTGATCGGCCGTTGGCCGGACTTCCGGGTGGTCGGCCAAGCCGGGGACGGCCGCACCGCCGTGCAAATGGCCGCCGAACTGCGGCCGGACTTGGTCCTGATGGACGTCCGCATGGGCGGGATGGACGGGCTGGAGGCGACCCGCGCCATCGCCTCCTCGAACCCCCGGTGCCGGGTCGTCATGCTGACCATGTCCTCGCTCGGGGACGACGTGCTTCAGGCGCTGGCGAACGGCGCCCACGGCTACCTCTCAAAGGATGAGCCGCCGGAAAGGCTGCGCACCTTCCTGGACGGGGTCATGCGCGGCGAAGCCGCCCTTTCCGGTCCCATCGCCGCGAAGGTTCTGGCCTCGTTCGGGACCGGGGCCGGCGGCCGCGGCGGGCCCCGGCCCGGCGGGGAGGCTCTGACCAGGCGGGAACGCGACGTTCTGAAGCTGCTGGTGGACGGCCTTTCCAACGACGAGATCGCGGCCGAGCTTTACATCACCGAGGCGACCGTCAAGAAGCACATCGGCCGGGTGATGGCGAAATGGCGGATGAAGAACCGGGTCCAAGTGGCCGTCTACTCGGTTCGGCAGGGCCTGGTCGACTAATCGCTTGCGGTTTTGCCCCCTGAGTATCCAGAAGTAGCTCTTTCGTTGTATACCAACGGGCCTATCAGGTCCCGCCCCGACCCGGCCAGACTGGCGTTGGCGCGCCCAAAGGAGGGCGCTGACCACGTCAGTCACCGGCCCGGCGTTCCAGCGTCAGGCCGGTGACTGCTTCGCAAGCACTCCCTGGAAGATTGGAACAGAGCCATGGCGGACAGGTTTGACGGGAAAATCGTATTGATCATCGGCGCGGCCACAGGGATCGGCAAAGCAGCCGCTCTGGCCTTCGCCAAAGAAGGAGCCACGCTGGTCTTGAGCGCTCACCGGACTCCTCCGGACGTGGTCGAGGAGATCAACGCCGCCGGCGGCGTCGCCAGCGCCGTGAAGATGGACGTGGGGGACGAGGAGTCGGTCAAGAACGCGATCGCGACCGTGGTGGAGCGGCACGGACGCCTCGACGTGGCATTCAACAACGCCGGCTCCCTGCCGGTGACCAAGCCTCTGGCGGAATTCACGGCCGAGGAGTTCGACCACACCCTGCGGGTGGACCTCAAAGGCACGTTCCTGGCCATGAAATATGAGATCCAGCAGATGCTAAAGAACGGGGGCGGGTCGATTGTCAACACCGGCTCGGTCGTCAGCGTGGTAGCCGATCCGGGCATGGCGCCCTATGTGGCGGCCAAGCACGGCGTGTTGGGCCTGACGCGCGGCGCGGCCCTCGAGTACGCGGAACAGGGCATCCGGATCAATGTGGTCTCGCCCGGCCTGGTGGAGACCCCCATGACGGCACGC
Source organism: Bifidobacteriaceae bacterium (assembly GCA_031281585.1). Taxonomy (NCBI): domain Bacteria; kingdom Bacillati; phylum Actinomycetota; class Actinomycetes; order Bifidobacteriales; family Bifidobacteriaceae; species Bifidobacteriaceae bacterium. The sequence continues at coordinate 2,798 of JAITFE010000114.1, forward strand.
TGGCTGGCCGACCCGGAGTTCCGGCGAATCGTCACGGGCCAGAACGCGGTCCACCGCCCCGCCCGGCCGGAAGAGATCGCTGGGATTGTGCTGTACCTGGCCTCGGACGACGCGTCGTTCACCACCGGCGGCGTGTTCTTGGTCGACGGCGGCCAAACGGCCCACTGACCGGGCGCGAGGGAGCAAGCCTTGAAGGCGGTTGTCGTATACAAATGGGCGCGCGCTGTCGCGTCCGCCAGAGTCCGCGAGAACGGACAGCTTGACTGGGGCGGCGCCAAGATGGCGGCGGGTGATGACGACCCGGCCGCGCTGGACGTCGCCAAAGCGGTCGCAGGCGCGGGAGGCGAGGTCGTCGGCCTGACGATCGGGGACGGGGAGACGGCCTGGGCGTTGGCCAGGGGAGTCGAGGCGGCTTTCGCGGCCCACCAGGTCGGCCCGTTGACCGACGAGTCGGCCACCGCCCAAGCGTTGGCGCAGGCGGTCCGCGAGTTGGGGGTGGTCGATGCCGTCGTGATCGGCGACGCTTCCGCCCACCCCGGGGTCGCCCCGGCTTTGGCGGCGCATTTGGGCTGGCCGGCGTTGTTGGCGGTCGGCTCGGTCGAGCCGGTCGCCGAACGGCTCCTCAAAGTGACCCGCCGGACGGGCAACGACGTGGAGACCATCACGGTCGCCACTCCGGTGGTGCTGGGCGCCGCGGCGGCGGGCGAGGAGGCCCGCCCGCCGGGGATGATGGAAACCATCAAGGCGCGCAAGAAGCCCGTCACCCAATTGGCTGTGACCCCGCCGCCGGAGTCTGTCAGCTCCGCCGGCACGCGGCTGCCCGCCACCTCGGGCGCCAAGCTGCTGGACGGCAGCCCCGAGGAGGCGGCCGCAGCGCTGGTCGCGGCGTTGAGAGGAGATGGTCTGCTATGAGCGTATGGGTGTTGGCCACTCAGGCTGACCAGTTGCAGCCGCTCGTGGCGGCGGCCCAGGCGACCGGCCAAGCGGTAGAGGCGTTGACGGTGGGGTCCGCCGAACTCGCGGCAGCGGCATCGGGCATGGGGGTGGCGAAGGTCCACTGGATCGAAACCGCTCCGGACGTCCCGGCGGAGGCGTACGCGGGCGCCGTGGCCAAGCTGGCCGAGGGCGCGGAGGCGGCCCTCTGGCTGGCGGGCGGCGCGCCGGACGCGCGCGTCCTGCTGGCGGCGGCGGCCGTCGCAAGCGGGGCCGGGTTGGCGAGCGGCGGCGTGGCGGCGCGCCTCGACGGCGGGACGGCTACCTTGGAGCGCAACGCCTTGGACGGGGCGGTGGTGGAAACGCTCACCGCGACCGCGCCCCTGGCCGTGATCTGGGACTCGAACGACGGCGAGCCGAACCTGTCCGAAACGCCGGCGCCGGTGGAAAGGGTCCCGGCCGAGCCGCTCGACTGGGAGTTCAAGCGCGAATCGCTTGAGCCTGCGGCGGCTGCCGCCGGGCTGCTCACCGCCGAACGCGTGATCGGGGTGGGCCGGGGCGTCAAAGCGCGCGCCGACCTGGCCCAGGTGGAGGAGTTGGCGGCGGCGCTGGGCGCGGAGATGGCGTGCTCCATGCCTATCGCGGACGATTTCCACTGGTACCCCGAGGACCGGTACATCGGGCGGTCGGGCCAAAAGATCGCGCCGCGCCTGTACCTGGCCTTGGGCATCTCCGGCGAACCGCAGCACATGGAGGGCGTGCGGGGAGCCAAGACCGTGGTGGCGGTCAACAACGACCCGGACGCGGTCATTTTCCGCCGCGCGGCCTACGGGATTGTCGCGGACCTTTACGAAGTGGTGCCCGCCTTGGCGCGGGCCTTGCAACAAGACTGACCAGACATGGCCGGCCGACCGGTCGGCCGAACAATCAACACGAGGAGACCAAACATGGCAACATTCGACGTCGAATACGACCTGGTGGCGGTCGGCGGAGGCGGCTCGGGCAAGATGGCCGCCTACATTGCCGCCAAGGAGGGCGGCCTGAAGACAGCGCTCCTGGAAAAGGCCCCGGAGACGGGCGGCAGCTCGGTCTTCGCGGAGGGCCAAACGGCTTTCGAGTCGTCCGAGCAGAAGGCCCGCAAGGTCCCGCCCACGCCGGGCATGCACTACCCGACCAGGGCCGAGGGCTTCAAGCGGTACATCGACTACTCCCACAAGCGGGCCAACCCCGAGGTCGTCCGAATGCAGGTTTACGAAACCGCTGAGACGATCGACATCATGAAGTCGCTGGGCATTGTCTACACCGACGTCACCATCTACGCCTACGAGCAGCCCACCGAACTCAACACGTTCCACCGGCCGGAGGGTCTGGGCGCGCACATGCAAGAGGTCCTGTTGCAGGCGACCAAGGACGCGGGCGTGGACATTTTCACCTCGACCCCGGCCAAAGAGCTGATCGTCGAAGACGGCAAAGTGGTGGGCGTTGTGGCCGAGGATTCGGACGGCAACACCATCCGGATCGGCGCGAAGGCCGTGGTGCTGGCCGGCGGCGGCTTTGGCGGCAACCTGGAGATGGTCAGGGAGCACTCCCGGTTCGGCAAGAACGCCGACCATCTGATCTACATGGGCCCGCCGGAGAACACCGGCGACACCATCAACATGGCGCTGGCCATCGGCGCGGACACGTGGGAAATGCTCCCGCTGATGATCATCCCCGTCGCCAAGGGCAAGAGCCTGGTGGCGCACATCAACGGCGGCGGCTCCCAGCCGGTGCTGTGGGTCAACAACACCGGCCAGCGCTACTACGACGAGCACGTCGCGCTAAGCTTCGCGGACGCGGGCAACGTGATCGCCAGCCAGCCGGACGGCCGCTCCTACTCGATCATGGACCAAGACACCGTCCAGCACCTGATCGACGACGGCAGCGACATCGGCCTGGGCGACTTCATCCCCTACCACGTCCAGTTGACCGGCCTGCAAGCCGAATTGGACGAGGCGATCGCGGAGGGCGAGATGGCCTGGAAGTCCGACTCGATCGAGGATCTGGCGTCCCAGATCGGGCTGGATCCGGCCGTCGTCAAGGCGACCGTGGACAAGTACAACGAGTTCTGCCACGCGGGCGACGACCCGCTGTTCTTCAAGGACGCGAAGTACCTCCGGCCGGTCAAGAAGGCGCCGTTCTACGCCATCGAGATGCGGGCGGCCATCCTGGTGTCCGTGGGCGCGTTGCGCGTCAACGGCTCCCTGCAGGTGATCGACAAGGAAGCCAAGCCGATTCCGGGCCTCTACGCGGTCGGAATGGACGCGGGCGGCCTGTTCGGCGACACCTACAACCTTGACGTCCCCGGCACGGCCAACGGCTTCTCGCACGCGGGCGGCCGCGTGGCGGCCCGGCACGCCATCAAGACGATCAAGGGCTGACCCGCAAGGGTGCCCCAAGGACTCGGGGCGGCGTCCGCATTGCCCCACGGACGCCGCCCCGTGGCGAACGGCGAACAGGAAGGGTTGGGGATGACCGCGAACGCGGGCTCAGAGGTCGACTTCGACGTGGTGGTGGTCGGAGCGGGAGTGGCCGGGTGCGTCAGCGCGTTTCAGCTGGCGACTGCGGGGCGCAGCGTCCTATTGGTCGAGCGCGGCCCGGAGCCCGGGTCCAAAGCCCTGTCCGGCGGGGTCTTCTACTGCCGGGTGATGGAGCAGGTCTTCCCCGGCTTCGCCGAGCGCGCGCCCGTGGAGCGCGTCATCACCCGCAACTGCCTGAGCTTCCTGAACCCCGACAGCTTCGTCAACATTGACTACGGCGACCAACGCTTGAGCTCGCCCGTCAACGCCGTCTCGGTGCTGCGGGCGAAACTCGAAGCGTGGTTGGCGGAGCAATGCGAGACGGCCAGGGCGGTGGTCATGCCCGGGTTCCGGGTCGACCGGCTGCTTCTTGAAGACGGACGGGTCTGCGGGATCGGCGCCGGAGAAGACGAGTTGCGCTGCAAGGTGGTGGTCGCCGCAGACGGCGTCAACTCGTTCGTCGCCCGCGACGCGGGCCTGCGGACCAAAGACCCCGCCAACCAGCTGGCCGTGGGCGTCAAGTCGGTCATCGGCCTGGACCGGGGCGTGATCGAGGAGCGTTTCAACTTGGAGGGGGACCAGGGCGCCGCCTACGCGGTGGTCGGGGACTGCACCAAAGGAGTGGGCGGCGGCGGCTTCATGTACACCAACCTCGAGTCGGTGTCCATCGGGGTGGTGCTCCGGCTGGACGACTTGGCGAAGCGGGGCGAGGTCGCCTCCGACCTGCATGATCGTTTCCTGGGGCACCGTTTCATAGCGCCGTTCCTGAAGGGCGGCGAATTGCTGGAATACGGCGCCCACCTTGTGGCCGAAGGCGGCCAGGCCATGGTCCGCGACCTGGTCAAGCCCGGTTTGGTGGTGGTCGGCGAGGCGGCCGGTCTGGCGCTGAACACCGGCCTGACGGTGCGGGGCATGGATCTGGCGGCAGGCTCCGCGATTGCGGCGGCCAGGGCGGTCGACGCGGCGCTGGAGGCCGACGACTTCTCGCCCGGCGTTCTGAAAGAGTACGAATCGTCCCTCCGCGCCGGCTTCGTCGGCCGGGACATGGAGACTTTCCGCGCCGCGCCCGCCTTCCTGGAGGGCACCCGGATGTTCAACGACTACGGGCCGTTGCTCGCCGACGTTTTCCACGGCGTCTACAACCTGGATCTTGAGCCGCGCCGGCACCTGGCGAGAACCGCCTGGGACGCCTTCAAGACCTCCCCGCTGAAGCTGTCCGACCTGGTCCAAGACGGTTGGAAGGCCCTGAGAGCGTTGTGACGAAATGAACCTTGGAACCATCGCCGAGCGGTTGGCCCGCAACCGCTACGAACTGGACGGCGCCCCCCACATCGAAGTCGACCAGCAGGCGGCCCGCGCCTCGGGCGCGGGACCCCTGTTGGAACGGATTTGCCCCGCCCACGTCTACGCGGTCGCTGAGGACGGGTCCGTCAGCCTGGCGTGGGCGGCTTGTCTGGAATGCGGGACCTGCCTGGCCCTGGCGCCACCCGGCGTCCTGACCTGGCGTTACCCAGCGGGCGGCACAGGCGTTTTGTACCGCATGGGCTGAATCAAACCGCGGCTGCCCGGGTCCGCCCGGCTGTCCGCGCCTCATCACGCCGCCGCCGCGCCGGCAGGGACGCCGACGGGCGCGACGCGCAAATCTTGTGAGTTGAAGGAGTTACGCATGGAACCCTCGAAGCGTCTACCTTTGTGGCTGGCGGTAGGCATCACCGTGGTTGTGGGAGTCCCCTTCGGATTCTGGTTGAAAGAATACGGACTGGCCCTGTTCATCTCGTTCACCGTCTGGGCTCAGTACTTCGCCTTCGGCGCGCGGCCCGCCGGGCTGATCCGCATAATCCCCGGATACATCGCCGGCGGGATCGGGGCGACGCTGACGCAGTTGCTGTCACTCTGGCTGGGCGACCTCTTCGGCGGCGCGCACCTGGTGGTGGACGGCGACCTGGCCGTCATTGTCGGCTACTTCATCGGCTTCTGCGTCTTGATCTACTCCATGAGGTTCATGAAGTTCATCGGCGACGACCCGCTAGCCTTCTTCCAAGGCATCTCGCTGACGCTGGCCTGCATCTTCACCGCCCAGGGCGCGGCCTACGTGGGGAACTCGGCCAACGTCTACGTGCTCGCCATCGGCGGTCTGATCGCCTCGGTTCTGGCGATGCTGCTGGGCTGCTTCCTCGGCTGGTTCAACGTGACGTTGAACGTGGGGCCGCCGAAGCCAGCGCCCGCAGAGCCGGCGCCGGCCGCGAAAGAGGAATAGCGCCTATCGGCGCGCTCCCGTTGCCGGGACGGGGTGCCGCCCCGTCCCGGCAATCCCGCCCCGGGGCGGCCCGCGGCGACGAGATCTCCTTTTCGCCTCGACCGTCCAGAATTGACATCGTCAATAGTCGCCGTCAAACAGACAATTGGTTCTGAAAGCCTGCTGGCCGCAATGCGCGCAAACTAGGACCGCGCTTCTTGGTACATTGCCTCAATGTGGTCCATTATCGCGTCCTTGAGCACCTTCTGCTGGGGGTCATCCTGCGGCAGGTCGAATTCGATGTTCGGGTCGATTGGAGTTGGCTTCCCCTCTTCGATCATGTTGCCAGCCGTCAAATCGGTGTCGGGATCAAGCGGCGAACACTTGCCGAGGAGAACGCGTAGTTGTTCGACGGTTATGTCGCCGGGCACTAGCGCGAACGGGACGGTGGCGTAATCATCGACTGCGACCTCGGCATCGCGCACGTCGGGCCAGCCGTTCTCACGCGCGCACCGAGCCCAGTCATTTGAGGCCTCCGCAACCGCCTGCTTTGCCCGCTCCTCGTCCCTCAGGTCGGCACGGGCGTCAGGAACGAAGTAGCCGCTTGACTCGATACAGGCACCCAGTTCAGCGCTTAGGTCCCGGTCGCCGTCAATCAACACAGGCTTCGACGTGTCCCGAGGTGTGTCGTTTTGATACTTCGGCGACTCCTCAACCCAACCGCTGGGCATTACCACGAGTCTCTCCTCAGCTTGGGGCACAGGCGTGACCAAGACGAATTCGACACTGAACCCGTCCGGTATGGAACGCCCGGTCGAGTCGGTCTGGATCCCCTCAGCCTCAAGGCACGCGGCGAGCGCTTCGGCGGTCCTGGCCTGCTGGGCGGCGAGTGCGACATCGTCGCCCCCGGTCGCCAAGCGGGCCTCGCTGTCCAACGTCGGCACGTCTGGGCCGTGAGCTCCGCATCCGCCCAAGACGACCGTCAAGGCGCACAGCGTCGGCAATAACAAGACCGCATGCTTCGGCTTGCCACCCATAATTGGCGCTTCCCTTCACTTCCGCTGGTATACAAGGTCGGCGGGGCGTCAGCAAAACTGCAAGCCGCCCCATGGCTCACCTGCAATATTCCTTTTTTCCCCGGCAGGAGGATGGTCCCCGTTTGGTGGAGACCCGCAATAGATGCTCTCACTGTAAGCGCAAGTTGTCCTAAAACCAAAACTGGCGGAGGAGAACTGCGTCTGTGTGGCACAAATCACATATTGCGGTTTTCTCGCCGGGGTTGTTTGTTTGGCGATTGATTTGAGGGGTTGGGCTGCCGGTTCGCGGCGTGCCGTAACCAGATGTGGGCCGCGCCCGTCTGCGCCGGCCGCACCGGTGACCTGGCAGCCGCCCGCGAGCACCTCCTCGGCGCCCTGTACCCCCGGGCTCGCGCCGTGGCCGAACCAGGTCGAGGTGCTCTTCTCGGTCCTCTCCCGCAAGGCGTTCCCTCAAGCCGGCGGGCGAGGGAGCTAGACTGGTCGCGGCCAAGAACACCTTTAAACCCCGTCCTGTGAGGCGGGAAAGGAGAAAGAGGCATGGCAGCCACCGAGGTCCTGGACGGACCGGACATCTCACGCGCGCTTCAGCGCATAGCCCACGAGGTTTTGGAAAAGAACCACGGGCCGGACGGCCTGGTCGTGTTGGGCATCCCCACCCGGGGCGTGCCGTTGGCGGCCCGGCTGGCGGAAGCGATCGGGCAAATTGAGCCCGAACGGCCGCCCGCGCTGGGCCAACTGGACGTGACCCTGCACCGCGACGACCTTTCGCGGGTCCCCACCCGGGCGGTCAGGCTGACCAGGCTGCCCCAATGCGGGATCGACGCCGCGACCGTCGTCCTGGTCGACGACGTGCTCTACTCCGGCCGCACCATCCGCGCGGCTCTCGACGCGCTCGCGGGTTTGGGCCGGCCCAAGGCGGTCCGGCTCGCCGTGCTGGTGGACCGCGGTCACCGCGAACTGCCGATCCGCGCCGATTACGTCGGCAAGAATCTTCCGACCGCGCTCGCAGAGCGGGTCAGCGTGCTCCTGGAGGAGACCGATGGCCGGGACGCGGTCCTGATCGAGGGGGTGGCGGCGTGAAACACCTGCTCAGCGCGGCCGACCTTACCCGCGAAGAAGCGATCGGAATCCTTGACCTGGCGGAACAGATGGCGGACACGCAAGCCCGCGAGATCAAGAAGCTGCCCACGCTGCTCGGCAAGACCGTGGTCAACCTGTTCTTCGAGGACTCGACCCGCACGCGGATTTCTTTTGAGACCGCCGCGAAGCGCCTCAGCGCGGACGTCATCAACTTCAGCCCCAAAGGCTCGTCCGTCTCCAAAGGCGAATCTCTCAAAGACACCGTGCTGACCCTGGGCGCCATGCACACCGATGGGATTGTGGTCCGCCACCCGGCCTCGGGCGCGCCGTTCCGGATCGCGCATTCGACTTGGACCGACGCGTCGGTCGTCAACGCGGGGGATGGGACCCACCAGCACCCCACGCAGTCGTTGTTGGACGCCATGACCATACGCCGCCACCTCAAGGCGCCCCAGGCGCCCTCGCCGGGTCCCGACCGCATTGCCGCGCTCGCGGGGCAGGACCTCGACGGTCTGGAGGTCATGATTGTGGGCGACGTGCTGCACTCGCGGGTCGCCCGGTCCGGGGTGGACCTGTTCACAACCCTCGGGGCCCGGGTCACCCTGGTGGCCCCGGCCACGTTGCTGCCGGTCGGAGTGGAAACCTGGCCCGCGGCGGTCTACTACGACCTGGATCAGGCGCTCGCCGAAAGCCCCCCGGACGCGTTGATGATGCTCCGAGTCCAGCACGAGCGCATGTCGAGCGCGGGTGGCGGGTTCTTCCCCAGCCCGCAGGAGTACAGCCGCGAATACGGCCTGGACGCCCGCCGCCTGGACGCGTTGGCCCCGCACGCGATCGTGATGCATCCCGGCCCCATGAACCGGGGCCTCGAGATCACCTCGGAAGCCGCGGACGGCCCCCGGTCCGTCATTGTGGAACAGGTCGCCAACGGCGTGGCCGTGCGCATGGCGGTCCTCTATCTGGCGCTGACCGGCGCGAAGGAGCCATCGCTATGAACTACCTGATCAAGGCCGCCACGTTGCCGAGCGGCGAACGCGCCGACATCCGCATTGAGGACGGCGCATTTGTGCTGGTGGGCCACGCTGGGAGGGCCGGGGACGCCCAAGTTGTCGATGCCGACGGGCTGGTCGCGCTCCCCGGCCTGGTCGACATCCACACGCATTTGCGCGAACCCGGCCGCGAGGACGCGGAAACGGTCCTGTCCGGTTCGCGGGCCGCGGCCGCCGGCGGTTACACGTGCGTTCACGCCATGGCCAACACCTACCCGGTGGCGGACACCGCCGGCGTGGTGGAGCAGGTCTGGCGCCTGGGCCGGCACGCCGGCTATGTGGACGTGCGGCCCGTGGGCGCCGTGTCGGTGGGCCTCGAGGGGCGCCAGCTGGCCGAATTGGCCGCGATGGCGCGGTCCGCCGCCCAGGTGCGGGTCTTTTCCGACGATGGCGTGTGCGTGTGGGACCCAGTGCTGATGCGGCGCGCGCTGGAGTACGTCAAGGGGATCGACGGGGTGGTGGCGCAGCACGCCCAGGAGCCGCGGTTGACCGAGGGCGCGCAGATGCACGAGGGCGTCGTCTCGGCCGAGGTCGGCCTGGCCGGCTGGCCGGCCGTCGCGGAGGAGTCGATCATCGCCCGGGACGTGCTCCTGGCCGAACACGTGGGCTCCCGCCTGCACGTCTGCCACGTGTCGACCGCCGGCTCCGTGGAGATCATCCGCTGGGCGAAGGCCCGCGGGATCGCCGTGACCGCCGAGGTCACGCCCCACCACCTCCTGTTGACCGACGAGCAGGCCCGCACCTACGACCCGGTCTTCAAGGTCAACCCGCCGTTGCGGGCCGCCGAGGACGTCGATGCCGTGCGGGAGGCTTTGGCGGACGGGACCATCGACGTGGTCGGCACAGACCACGCCCCGCATCCGCCGGAGGCGAAGGACTGCGAGTGGGCGGCGGCCGCGTTCGGGATGACCGGGCTGGAGACTGCCTTGCCGATAGTCAACGAACTGATGGTCGAGCCGGGCCGGATGACCTGGGCGGACGTGGCCTGGGCGATGTCGCACCGTCCCGCGCTGATTGGCCGGGTACGCTCGCAGGGGCGCCCGATCCAAGTGGGGGAGAGCGCGAATCTGACGCTGTTCGACCCGGCCGCCCGCTGGACGGTGGCGCCGGAAAGGCTGGAGACGGCATCGGGCAACACCCCCGTGGCGGGGCGGGAGTTGCGCGGACGGACCGTGGCGACGTTCTACGCGGGGCGGCCCACGGTGCTGGAAGGCAAGGTGGTTTGACGTGGAGGAAAAGCGGGCGCTGCTGGTCTTGGAGGACGGGCGGCACTTCGCCGGGCGGCCGTTCGGGGCCGAGGGTGTGACGACCGGGGAGATCGTCTTCAACACCGCCATGACCGGCTACCAGGAGACGCTGACCGACCCGTCCTACCACCGGCAGATTGTGGTGATGACTGCCCCGCACATCGGCAACACGGGGGTGAACTCGGCCGATCCGGAGTCGGGGCGCATCTGGGTGGCCGGGTACGTGGTGCGGGACCCGGCCATCAGGCCGTCCAACTGGCGGTCGGAGCGGCCGTTGGAGGACGAGTTGCGGGACCAGGGGATTGTCGGCATGTGCGACGTGGACACCCGCGCCATCACGCTTCACCTGCGGGAACGCGGCGCCATGCGGGCGGGGATCTTCTCCGGGGACGCCGCCCTGGACGAATTCGGCCGCCGCCGCTCGTACGAGGAGTTGGCGGAGATTGTGCGCGCCACGCCGCCGATGACGGGCCAAGACCTGGCCGGCGAGGTCACCACGGCGGAGGCGTACGTGGTGGAGCCTCCCGCCGGCGTGCCGGTGGTCGCCACCGTGGTGGCGGTCGACCTGGGCATCAAGGGGATGACGCCGGAATTGCTGGCGCGGCGCGGCGTGCGGGTCTGGGTTGTGCCTCGGTCGGTCACGTTTGACGAGGTCATGGGCTTCCGCCCGGACGGGGTCTTCTTCTCCAACGGCCCGGGGGACCCGGCGGCGGCGGGAGCGGAACTGGACCTGCTGCGGTCGGTGCTGGACGCCGGGGTGCCGTTCTTCGGCATCTGCTACGGCAACCAGCTGTTGGGCCGCGCCCTGGGATTCGGCACGTACAAGCTGGGGTTCGGCCACCGGGGCGTCAACCACCCGGTGATGGACCTGGCCACCGGCAAGGTCGAGATCACGGCCCACAACCACGGCTTCGCCGTGGACGTGCCCGCCGAGGGGCCGGTCGAGGCCCCATATGACGGCGGGCGGTTCGGCCGCGTCCAGGTCTCCCATGTGGACCTGAACGACCAGGTCGTGGAGGGCCTGCGGCTCCTGGACCGCCCGGCCTTCTCCGTCCAATACCACCCGGAGGCGGCCGCCGGTCCCCACGACGCGGCCTACCTGTTCGACCGCTTCGTGGACCTGATGGTCGCTCCCTGATTGGGCCGTGGACCACGAAGCCCCGCGACGCGGGACGAGCGAAAGGTTTCGTAGTACGATAGCGCGGTGAGGTTCTTCTCATCGGCTGATCGTCATGGAGTCTCGCACGAGGACGTCCTATGGGTGGTGCACCACCCGACGACGGTGCTGGAGTTGAGAGAAGAGCCCCGCAAGGTCCTGTACATCGGGTTCGATCGGGCGGGACGTCCCAGAGAGGTCGTGGTTGATCACCCGCGGATAAGCGGCGGTGAGCCCGTTTGCATCCATGCCGCCAAATTGACACCCAGCTACTACGAGTTTTTGTGAGATGACACCAATGAGCCAAGAAGAGTTCGCACCCGAAGAAGTGGCCCTGTTCGAGGCAGACGCCGCAGAAGCCGAGGCTGGCTACCCGATCGAGTTCCTCCGCGCCTGCAAGGTGGTTGGCGGCCGCCCGCTGGAAGTCGGCTCGGAGGCGGCGCAGGTGGTTCAGTTTCGGCTCGACCCGGCAAGACTGCGAGCGCTTGACGCTCGAGCCGCCGCCGTTGGCGCGACCCGCAGTGAGGTGCTCAGGCGGGCCGTGGACCGTGAACTAGCCGCCTGATGTAACCCACCTCTTCGACCACGATGCACGGCGTCCCCGGGCACCGCACGGCACGCCTTCGCCGGGGGCCTGTTCGGCTTCGAGGTCTTTCACGGCGACGAGGCCTGGCCGGTCAGCTGGAAAGACAACCCGGATGGCCCGACCCGCCCAAGCGTGTTCTTCATCGGCGAGTCGTTTCTGTAGGAAACCCGTCAAGCCGCCCTGTAGCGCTGTCGGGCGGCCTCGGCGGTTGTGCCCAACGCCAGGCCGATCTTGTGCCAGGAGTCGCCCTCTGCGCGAGCCTGCCTGACCTGGGCCGTGATCCCCTGATCGACCAAGCGTCGCTGATAGCGCAAGCGCCGCAGTTCGACCAGCGGCGGAACCCTCGCGCCCGGAGTCGCCTCAATGCCAGCCTCGAACCGGTCAGCCAGGTCGTCAGCCCAGGCTTCAAGTTCGGCTCGTTCGGCGCCGGTCAGTTCGTTTGCCCTCATCCCCTCAGTCCTGCCTTCCGTAAACTGGCCGATCTAGCCGGCATGGCTTGAACGATGCAGATTGCGTCGTAGTCGTGGCACTGGACCACCCCGAGTTCGAGTAGCACGGCGCCAGACCTGTCCGGCCCGATCACGACCGTCAACGGCCGTTCGCCCGACTCCTCGGTGAAGTAGGCCAGCGCGAATGCGTAGGCGCTCAAGATGTCCGCGTCGCCGATCCCGTGGCGTTTGGCGCTGGCCATGATTAGCGGCTCGTCCTCCTAGTTTCGCAAGTCTACTTGCCAGCGAGCCTTGGGGCCGGCCCGCCTGTGCCCAAGGGCGAACGGCCCGCGAAAGCGGGTTTCAAATGGGGCGCGCCGACCGCTCCCTGACCTGGGCGGTCAGGTGGGCCGCGATGATCAGGGTTGAGGGGACCAGGGCGCCCCGGTCGCGTGACCAGGCGCCCCATTCGCCCGGCGCGGCGCCGCCCTCG
>JAITFE010000115.1 GCA_031281585.1 Bifidobacteriaceae bacterium
CGATCACGGGCCCCGGCGCGGCGGGCGGGATCGCCGGAGCCGCCGCCTTGCTGTTGGGGCTGGGCGCCGTGTTGGTGCGTTCGGGGCGGGCCAGACGGCATCGGGAAACTCTGGGCTGATTGGACCGGGTGCCGTGGTTGGTGCGCGCTGGGCGGAACAGACGGCATCGGGCGACTCTGGGCTGATCCAATCACCCCCAATTAGGTGATTTCATTGGTGCTGTTTGACCGTTGTTAGCTGACGCTGATAGCGTGGCCGCAATCTGCCAGCCACAGCAGTGCTGCCCCCGTTTAATGGGTGGCGCCGCCCGATCAGTTTCAAAGGTGCCCGATCATGCGCGAATTGTTCCGTCGCCAGTTTTCGAAGTCCCATAATCCCGCCCCCGCTGCCGGCAGCATGGAGCCGCCGGTTCTAGTTGGGCGGCGCCGATCGGCGCGGCGGTTGCTGCAAGGCGGCGCTGTCTTGGCGGCAGCCGTTGTGGGTCTGGTGTCCGTCATCCTGCCAGCGGAACGCAGTTCGGCGGACGGGACAACGCTGGAGGCCGGGTTCTCCTCGCAAGCGTCGGGCGGTCTTGTTGACGTGGCGTGGGACCGGGCGGGTGGTTCGGTGGTGGCGGCGTCGAGTGTGTATTCGACGGCTTCGAGTTACGCGGCCGCGAATGCGTTGAGCGCTTACAGCTCGTATTGGTATACGGCGAACAACCAGCTGACGAATCAGTGGATTGTGATCGACTTGGGCGCCGAGTGGGATGTGGCGCAAGTGCGAGTGACCCCGTATTCGACGGGTTACCAGCCGGAGAACGTGGTTTTGTCGGTCGGTTCGGCCCCTGAGGGCCCGTTCACGCAGTTCGCGGACGAGGCGTTCGGGACCGGGACCGCGGTGCGGTCTTACGCGGCGCCGGCGGGGACGCGGGGCCGGTATCTGCGGGCCGACTTCCCTGCGTTGAAGACCGGGGCGAGCTATATGGTGTTGAGGCGGATTGAGGTCCTGACGGGTCAGACGGGCGGCCCAGAGGTGTCCTTCAACGACGTTTCGGAGGGTCCCGCCCAGGTGACCGGTTGGTCTTGGAGTTTCGGGGACGGCGGGACTTCGGCGGAGCAGAACCCGACTCACACGTATGCGGCGCCGGGCACTTATCAGGTGTCTTTGACTGTGACGGACGCGAACGGGGGCACGGCCACTTACCAGCGGCAACAGGTGGTGCGCGGCTCTGCCGTGACTCCGGCTGTGACCGTGCCCGCCACCGTGAACGAGGGCCAGTCCGCCACGTTCAGTGTTGACACGACGGGGTTGGCGTCGCTGCGGGTGGATTGGGGCGACGGGACCAGCGCGTCGACTTCGGCGGCGGCGTCCTGGTCCACGTTGACCGCGGCCTACGGCGTTTCGCACTCCTTCCCCGACAACGGCGACTTCGAGGTGACCGTGACTGGCGTTGACGCCTATGGTTTGCCGACGGTTCCGGTTGTGCGGCAGGTGACGGCGGCGAACCGGGCCCCGACCATCAGCGGTGTCTCCAGCACCTACGAGATCTTTATGCCCGCCCAGTTCAACCCCAGCGCGTCTGTCAGCGATGTCACGCCTGACCGGGCCGGTCTGCTGTGCGAGTGGGACTACGGGGACGGGACGACCGCCAACGGCACGTGCACGGATGTGCGGACTTGGCAGCCACACGCTTACGCGCCGGGGACGCACACCGCTGTGTTGACCGCGACTGACAAAGACGGCGCGCAGGCACAGGCTTCGACTACTGTCACGGTGAAAGAAGACTATTACATGAACCTTTATCCGGTCGCGGGCACGGCGCGGTCGGATTCGGTGTTGATGCGGGTCAAGGTGTGGTACTTGCCCACCTACGATGAGGCGGCGGCGACGAAGGTGGAGATCGTCTCGGGCAGCACCACTGTGACGGTGACGACGGACGAGCACGGCGTGGCCGAGGCGCGGGTTCCCAGGGTGGCGGGGGAATCGGTGACGGCGACGGCGGTCGGCCAGACGGGGGCGACCGGCTCGGATTCGAATGATTTGTCGATGATCGGGAAGCCTCAGGGCGACATTGTGTTCTTGGTGGACGATTCGGGCTCTATGGGCAGCCCGATCGCTTCCGTGCGGAACAACATCGACTTCATCGCGGACCGGTTGGGTGCGGCGTTGGACTATCAGATCGGGATCAACCCGCTGCCTTACACCAGCGCGGGCCCCAGGATTCTGACGCCGGCGACTGACTCTTTGCCTTGGGTGCACGCCGCCGTGGCGAAGCTGAACGCCAACGGCAGCGGGGAGTACGGCCCGGATGGGATTGTGCGGGCGTTTGACTCGAAGATGGGTTTGCGTCCGGAGGCGGCGAGTTGCCTGGTGTTGGTGGCTGACGAGCCGACCCAGTGGACTTCCTACACGGTGGCCGACGCGACTCAGGCGTTGGTGGACAACGACGCGACGTTGTTTTCGATTGTGACGATGACCGCGAACGCGGGCAATCAGGAGTACCGGGACATGGCGACGGGTTCGGGTGGCGCGGTGTTCGACATCGCGGCGTTCGTGACCGATCCGCAGCCTTTGTTGGATGCTTTGACGACCCAGTGCGTTGCGTCGGTTGTCGAGCGCCCCGATTTGTCGGTGACGGTTGACGACGGTTTGGCGGAGGTGACCCAGGACGGCTCTGGGACGCACACGGTTGTTGTGTCGAATGACGGGTTGGTGGACGCGGCCGGTGTGGAGTTGACGTTGGATGTTGACGGGCCGGTCAACTTGGGCGCCATTTCCGATTCCGGTGTTGCGACTGCCTCGGCGGGCGGGGGTTCGCAGGTGGCGTGGCCGGCGTTTGGTTTGGCGGCCGGGGCGACGGCGAGTTTCACGGTCGGGTGGTCTCCTTCGGCGGACGCGCAGCCGGGTGACCTGGTCGAGGTCGAGGCGAACGTGGCGGATGATGGTTTGAATGGCGCGGATTTGTCTCCGGCGAACAACACGGCGTCTGATTCGACGTTGGTTGTCGCGACTCCGGTTCAGACGGTGTCGGTTGTGTATGTGGACGACGACGCGGCGGGCGCCCCGGTTGTTCCGGTCGCGGGGACGAGGACGGTGTTGGTCGGGAACCGGTTGACGCCGGTTGGGTTCACTGAGGCGGAGGCCCGCGCGGGTGTTCCGTCGGGTTACGTGTTCGCGTCTTTGGACAACGTCGCGACGTTCGACGACGACGATCAGGTTGAGCAGGTGATCACGGTCCATTTGGCCCATCACCACACCCAGTCGTCGTTGGTTGTGACTCGGACGGTTGAGTATTCGGGCGCGGGTGCGTTGACTCCGGCTCCGGTGGTTCAGGATTTGTCGTGGCTCGTCGACGCGGATGACGTGACCGGCGAGGTCGTCTATTCAGCGGCTGCCGGTTATCCGGAGGTTGTTTCCCCGGTGGTGCCGGGGTTCTACGCCGATCCGAGGACCGTGCCAGCGACCAGTCCTGTTGCGGCGACGCCGGTGCGGCCGGTGGACACGGTTGCGCG
>JAITFE010000116.1 GCA_031281585.1 Bifidobacteriaceae bacterium
TCTTGAGCCGCGCGCCCCCCGAAAGGAAAACCAATGAGAACAGAAGTAACTCGAGCCCGCAGAGTGAAAGGGCTGATCGCCGGCGCCGCCGGTGCCGCGTTGCTGCTCGCTGGCGGCACCTGGGCCCTCTGGTACGACAGTGATGAGGTCATCGGCCAACAACTGTTGGCCGGCAACCTCGACCTGAAGCCGAAGGGAGCCCCGGTGTTGTGGGACATCTCCACGATCACTGGCGTGAACAGCGCGGACCGCACTACCTTCGTCCCCGGTGCCACCCGCGCCCGTGCCGACTGGGACACGGAAATAAGCGGCCTCTACAGCGGCGAGTGGACGACCGAATTCGCAGGCGTTCGGGGCCACGAGGCCGTGGGTGCGAACGCAGGACACTGGACTGCGGTGCCGGGCGACACAGTCTTGCTCGAGCTGCCATACGAGGTGGCGCTGCAAGGCGACAACCTGGTGGCGCAGCTAAAGCTGACACCGAAGGGCACCCTGGTGCTCAACCAGCAGATCATCGACCTGCGTGTGCGAGTCTTTCTCAACACGGGGACTGTCGGCAGCCCATCGTGGAAGAAGGTCAGCGACCTGGCAATTGCCAACACTTTGGGCCTGACGCTCACCGCTGGCACACCCCTGTTGACCCAGTTGCTGCAGGCCGCGAATGAGGATGACGGCACGGATGACGAATACAACAGCCAGGTGATTCCCGTTGTGAACAAGACCACGACGGGAGCCGATGCCAACTTGGTGATTGCCCTGGAGGTGACGTTCGATCCGAAGACCTTCGGTCAGAACGAGGCGAAGCAAACCCTGGTTGACTTCGGCACCAACGGACTGTCTGTTGAACTGGAGCAGACGCGCGATTCGAACATCGGCTGGTTCTGATTCGTTAGCCGAGCGGTAACGGCCTCACGTCTGTTCGGGCCGGTTGGGCGCGCTGGTCCCACGGGGCGGCGCGCCCAACCCGGCCCCACCGGGCCGGGAACTGCCTTGGACGGCGTCCAGCAGGGAACCGGCGGGGGATGGGCGGGTGCGGCGGTCACGGCGGCCGCACCCGCGGCTCACCCAACCGGAGCCGTGCGAAGCGCAACAGGCGGCAGGGGCCGCGACGATCACGAATAGCATTGACCGCCGTCAACCGCGTCACCGCGGCGAGAGGCTCGGGAAGGAGGGAGCAGCCCATGGCTGGGAAGCCGAGACGCAACACCGTCCTTGGCGGCGTTGTGCGCGGATTCACCACTGTGCTTCTGGCGGGCATTGTCGCGATGGCGATCGCCGTCGCGGTTGTGCCAGCCGTCACGCACGGCAAAGCCATGGCGGTGCTGTCCGGCTCCATGGAGCCGACCCTTCACACCGGTGACATGATCGTGGCGGCGGGAGTGAACAACGTGCTTGACGTGAAGATCGGCGACATCATCACGTTCATGCCGGACCCGGGCAGTCCCGAGCTCGTCACCCACCGAGTTATCGGCAAGGGCTTTGAGGGCGAGGACGTGGTTTTCACCACCCAGGGAGACAACAACGATGCCGCCGACCTCGATCCGGTGTACGGCAAGCAGGTGCGCGGCAAGTATCTATTCAAGATCCCCTACCTGGGCTACGTGTCCAACTGGGGCACCCGCCATGCGGCCTGGGCCATCACCGGGTTCGCGGCGATCCTGATCGCGTGGGGGGTGTGGGCGTTCGCCGTTCCCACCCGGCGCGGCCGGGAAGACCAAAACGCAGATGGAAAGCAAGAC
Source organism: Bifidobacteriaceae bacterium (assembly GCA_031281585.1). Taxonomy (NCBI): domain Bacteria; kingdom Bacillati; phylum Actinomycetota; class Actinomycetes; order Bifidobacteriales; family Bifidobacteriaceae; species Bifidobacteriaceae bacterium. The sequence continues at coordinate 1,740 of JAITFE010000116.1, forward strand.
GAAATGAACGAGGTCTCCCAGGCTTGGGCGAAGTCCCCAGACGCGCCTGAGGTGGTCCACGCGGCGAACGACCAAGTGGCCCCGACCCTTGCGCGGGTTGGCGCGCCCCAAGACGGCGCCAACATCCACACGGGCGGTCCGCCTGACCGCCCCTCCGCCGGGCCATCCGGCGCGGAGCCCATCCCCGCAGCTGCGGTGCCCGCACCGGCTCCGCTCACGCGGGCGGCCCTCAGGCAGGCCCGGACAGGGGCGCCGGCGGCACCAACCCCAGCGGCGAACCCCGCCGCCCTCCCCAGCCAACCCGGCGGGCCCGTGGGACACGAGGTTCGCCGGGCGGCGAGAACCGAAACGGCGCCGAGTGGGGCCGTAGCCGCCGCCATACCGCCGGCTGCCATCCCGGCGAATCCGCCTCAACCACGAGCCTGGCAAAGGCCGGAGGGCGGCGAGCACGCTTGGGGCGTCCGCCGGGAGGCGCCCAGCGAGAGGCTGGCACAGGACAATCGGCAACCGGTCGATAGCGCTCCCGAGTCGGCGATCGACCTCACGACGGTCCTGAGCAGAAGGCGAGGCGACGCATGAGTCGATCGACTTGGTTCGCGCGGAAGCGGTTGGGCGCCATCGGAACGGCTGTGGCCTGCGTGATGGCACTTGGCTTTGGATCCGCCGCCGCCGCAGAAGACGACGAGCACTACGAGGACGCCCTCAACCGCTGGTGGGAGGGCGAAGTCCTGAACGTGCCGTGGGACGGCTCAGACGAATACGAGACGTTCGCCGGCGACAGGTTCACCCATGACGTGATCGCGGTGCCGGGGGACTGGATCCACCGGACCCTCGCCGTCTCCAACAACGGGCCCTGCCCTGGCGTGTTGACCGTGGAGATTCTGAACCCGCAGTCGACTGAGGCCGAGGACACGGTCAACCATGACGACACGTCGGTGACCGAGGGCCGGACCGGTTTCGCGGGCATGTCCGAGGTGCATTGGGACGTGGCGGGGGAGCGGGGGTCAAGCTCCTTCGCGGACCTCACGCACCGGCAGCGACTGGCCGAGGTGCCGATCCTCAAAGACGAAGTCGTGTACGTGAAACTGGCCTACAGCTTCCCGTTCGAAGAGACCGAGGGCAAGCACCTGGGCGGCACGTCGCAGTACCTTGAGTTCGACATTGGGCTGGGCCTGCGCGGCGACTACTGCGACAGGCCGCCCAGGAACCCGACCCCCTCCTACACGATCATCACGCACCGCACTGACAGCCCCAGCCCAAGTCCTACCGACAATGGCTCCGACGGGCCCAAGTCGCCCACGCCCAAACCCCGTGACGACCTTCCGTTCACAGGCGCGAACATCCTGTTTGGCTGCGTCAGCGCGGCGTTCCTGCTGGCCGCCGGCGTGACCGCCACCCTGGGCTCCGCCCGGCGCCGCCGCTCCTCGCAGGAGTAACCCGCAAGTAAATGTAAATGTAAATAAATGGGGACGGTACCTATTTCTGGCGAGCCAGAAATAGGTACCGTCCCCATTTACGCGCTGAAAGCCTTCAGATCCGGGGCCCAGCGCGGCGGGCGGGTTCTGGGAGGCCCTTGCCCCGGCGGCCGCGGCGCACGCCGCACGGGCTACGCGCTCACAGGCCGAGGATGCGGCGCAGGGTGAGCCTTACTTGCGCCATGACCTCGGGCGGCGCCGTGGCCAACCGGCGCGACACCCTGCTCGCGGCCAACGCCCTGATTAGTTCGCACTGAACGTGGCCTGTGGCGGGCAACACGGCATCGAGCTCAACGTGCGTCGCATAGCCGCGCGGGGTGCGGGTGATCGGCAGGACGATGGGCGTGCCGAATTGGTTCAACAAGGTTGGCGAGACGACCAGGGCCGGCCTCCGGAAGCCCGGCTCGTGTCCCAACGGAGAGCCGAAGTCGCAGAGGTGGATGTCGCCTGACCTCACAGGACGTCGTCCCAGGTCTCGGCCGGGTCAAGCCCATCGGCCAGGCCCGAGTCCAAGAGTTCCACGTCGGTCGCGGCCGCGCCACCCGCTGGCATGGTGGCGGCCACCTGGCGCCAAAACTGTCCCTCCTGGGCGGCGTCGAGCGATTCGGAGATGACCGCGGCCATGCTGACACCTCGCTGTCCAGCGAGTGTCGCAAGCCGGTCGCGCAATTCGGCGGGAACCTTGACTGTTGTTGACGGCACGAGTGGGAGTATGCCGATCCGTCTACAGCCCGGACGCGTTGTCTTGGGTGCTTTCCCGGCATTGGTTGTCGGCTGAGGGCTGATCGGCGGCACGGCGCCAGAGCCTGGCCCTAACATTGATCACGGTGAACGCAACCGTTAGAGGGAAAGAGGTCCAAGTGGCCGGTTTGATGGACAAGATGCTCCGCATGGGCGAGGGCCGCACCCTGCGTCGGCTGGAAGGGATAGTCCAGCAGGTAAACGCACTGGAGCCGGTCTTCGAGGCGATGAGTGACGAGGAGTTGAAGGAAGAGACCGGCCGCTTCAAGGAGCGCTACCAGAAGGGCGAGTCCCTGGACGACCTGCTGCCGGATGCTTTCGGGGTGGTGCGGGAGGCCGCGCGGCGGACCCTGGGGCAACGGCACTTCGACGTGCAGATCATGGGCGGCGCGGCGCTTCACCAAGGCAATATCGCGGAAATGAAGACCGGCGAGGGCAAAACCCTGGTGGCGACCCTGCCCGCTTATCTGAACGCCCTGTCCGGGGACGGCGTGCACGTTGTGACGGTCAACGACTACTTGGCGTCCTATCAGAGCGAACTGATGGGCCGGGTGTTCCGGTTTTTGGGGCTGACCACCGGTTGCATCCTGGTGGGGCAGAATCCGGCCGAGCGGCGGCGGGAATACGCCTGCGACATCACCTACGGCACGAACAACGAGTTCGGGTTCGACTACCTGCGGGACAACATGGCCTGGAAGTCCTCTGACCTGGTGCAACGCGGCCACAACTTTGTGATTGTGGACGAGGTCGACTCGATCCTGATTGACGAGGCGAGGACGCCGCTGATCATTTCCGGCCCCGCCCAGGGCGACATCAACAAGTGGTACGCGGAATTCGCCGGCGTGGCGCGGCGGCTCAAGCGTGAGACCGACTATGAGGTGGATGAAAAGAAACGCACCGTGGGCGTCCTCGAGGCCGGAATTGAGAAGGTCGAGGATTATCTGGGCATTGAGAACCTTTACGAATCGGTCAACACGCCGCTGATCGGATTCCTCAACAACGCCATCAAGGCCAAGGAATTGTTCCACCGGGACAAGGACTACGTGGTCCTCCAGGGCGAGGTCCTAATTGTGGACGAGCACACTGGGCGCGTCCTGCCGGGCCGGCGCTACTCGGAGGGCATGCACCAGTCGATTGAGGCCAAAGAGGGCGTCGAGATCAAAGCCGAGAACCAAACTCTGGCGACCATCACGCTGCAGAACTACTTCCGGCTCTATAAGAAGCTGTCCGGCATGACCGGCACGGCTGAGACGGAGGCGGCCGAGTTCGCCTCGACTTACAAGATTGGCGTGGTGCCCATCCCGACCAATATGCCGATGGTCCGGGAGGACAGGTCGGACCTGGTCTACAAAGGCGAGGACGGCAAATGGACCGCGGTGGTGGAGGACCTGGTGGAACGCCACCGGCGGGGGCAGCCGGTGCTGGTCGGCACCGTCTCCGTGGAAAAGTCGGAGTACCTGTCGAAGCTGCTGAAGAAGCAGGGCGTGCCGCATGAGGTGTTGAACGCGAAGCAGCACCGCCGCGAGGCGGCGATCATCGCGGAGGCGGGCCGCAAGGGCGCGGTCACGGTGGCCACGAACATGGCCGGGCGCGGCACCGACATCATGTTGGGCGGCAACGCCGAATTCCGGGCGGTCCAGGCGCTGGCCAAGCAAGGGCTGGATCCGGAGGAGAACCCGGTCGAATACGAGGCGGCCTGGCCGGCCGCGTTGGCTGAGGCAAAGGAGTCGGTGGCGGCGGAGCATGACGAGGTGGTGGCCTTGGGCGGCCTGTACGTCCTGGGCACCGAGCGTCACGAGTCCCGGCGGATCGACAACCAGTTGCGCGGCCGTTCCGGTCGCCAGGGCGACCCGGGCGAGTCTCGTTTCTACCTCTCGCTGGAAGACGACCTGATGCGCCGGTTCAACTCGCAGTTGACCGAGCGGGTCATGTCGATGACCGGTTTCCCGGACGACTTGCCCTTGGAGTCGAAGCTGGTGACCAGGGGGATCGCGTCCGCACAGGGCCAGGTCGAGTCGACCAACTTCGAGATCCGCAAGAACGTGCTGAAGTATGACGACGTCATGAACCGCCAGCGCACCGTGGTCTACGAGGTGCGCCGCGCGATCCTCCACGGCGAGGACATGGAGGGCCGGATCGAGGGCTTCCTGGACGACGTGGTGCGGTCCTTTGTCGAGGAGGCCACCGCCGCGGACGCCCCGGAGGATTGGGACCTGGACAAGCTTTGGGCGCAGCTCAAGGCGGTGTTCCCGGCCACCGTCACCCCTGACGACCTGATCGCGGAGGTGGGCTCCAGGCGGGCGCTGACGCAGGACCTGCTGCTGCGGGAGCTCTCGGCCGACATCCACCTCGCCTACCAGACCCGCGAAGCCCAACTGGGGGAGCAGGTCATGCGGGAGCTCGAGCGCCGAGTCCTGCTGGCTGTCCTGGACCGCAAATGGCGCGAGCATCTTTACGAGATGGACTACCTGAAGGAGGGCATTGGCCTGCGCGCCATGGCCCAGCGCGACCCGCTGGTTGAGTACCAACGCGAGGGTTACCACATGTTCCAGGCGATGAACGAATCCATCAAGGAGGAAACGGTCGGCTACCTGTTCAACCTTGAGGTTCAGGTTGAGGGTTCCGATGCCGCGCAGTCGCCCGCCGCCGAACGTCCCGCCGCCGACGGGGATGAGTCGGAAGACGCCACCATCACCGCCGGGGCGGCGCCATCCGGCGAGGTCTCGGTCACGGCCGGGGGAACCGGCCGGGGACGGCGCGCGGCGGCGTCCGGCGGTTCGGGGGCCGGCGCCAAAGCGGGTTCGGGCTCCAAGGGGAGTTCTGGGCCGGGCCGGGGCTCCGGCGGTTCGACGCCCGCGAAGTCGCCGGGCGGGTCCAAGCCGGCGGCCAAACAGGACGCGGGAGGCAAATCGGGGTCCAGGGCCGCCGACTCGCCGCCGCCCGCCGCCAAACCCGCCGAAGCCACACGCCTGGTGGCCAAGGGCCTGGAAGGCCCCGGCGAGGACGCGAACGCCTTCCAGTACTCGGCCCCTTCGGAAGACGGCGGGGACGAACCGGTGGTGCGGCGGACCGGCAAGGGCGGCGCCGCGACCGCGACCAAACCGGCGCAACGGGCCTACCCCGGCACCGGCCGCAACAAGCCCTGCCCCTGCGGGAGCGGCAAGAAGTACAAGATGTGCCACGGCAAGGAGGACTGACGGCGGCCCTTCCTGCGGCCGTTGTCATGTGACCGTCAAAGGGCGGGCGAGTCGGGGACGCCCAAGTCGAAACCGTTGTTGAGGAAGCGCGCGACGGCATCGTCGCCGTTGTGGCCAATGACCAAGTCGGCACCGGCCCTGACCGAGGGGGTGGCGTTGGCGGGGGCCACGCCCAAGCCCGCCAACGTCAGCGAGGCCAAGTCGGTTTCGGCGTCCCCAAAGGCGATGGTCTGGGCGGGGTCCACGCCCAGGTGCTTGAGCAGCCACGCCAGCGTCAAATCCTTGCGGGCGGTCGGGGCGGTGGCCTCGATGAAATGGGAGAGGGAACGCTGAACCAACGGGTAGGCGGACAGGTCGAGGTTATCCAGGACCTGGGGCGCGGCGGCCATCAGGACTTTGATCACGCCCGCGGCGGGCCACTCGGCGCGGGGCGCCAACTCGACGGGGTATTCGCCGACCAACGCCATCAACTCGGTGATCAGCCCCGGCCCGGCGGTTATCAGCCGGTCGGCGGTCCAGATCATGGCGTCAAGGTCCGCCTGGTCGGCCAACGTCAGGTAGTGCTCCAGGGTGGAGGGCTCCAACTCGACCACCTTCAGGCGGCGGCCCGTCGGGTCCGCCACGACGGCGCCGTTGGCGCTCACCACCGGCGTCCCCGTGCCCATGGCGCGCGCCAACCGCAGGGCGTTGTCGGCGCTGCGCCCGGTCGAGATGACGACTCTCACGCCGGTGGCGGCCAGGCGGCGAACCGTCTCCTGGGCAAACCGGCTGACCTGATGGTCCGCCCCGGCCAGGGTGCCGTCCAAATCCAACACCACGGCGCGGAAACCGCTCAGCTCTGCCACGACGAACCAGTCTATTCAAGCGGTCCGGCCCCATCCCACCCGGCTGCTCGCCCAGCCAAGCCCGGCTAGCCCAGCTCGGTTGGTGGGTAGAGGACAATCTTGAGTGATTCGTCAGCCGCCTGGAGGAGTCGGAAAGCCTCCGGCAACTGCGACAAGGGGAAGTGGTGGGTGATGGCGGGCGACGGGTCTACCCGCCCCGCCTCGAGCAGGCGCAAGTACTGGAAGGTGTCGCGGTGGTCGGCCGAGTACTTCGACGTGATGGCGACCTCGGAGAAGTAGGCCTCAGCGGCGTCCTGCCCCCACGTGTCGCCTGGGCGCCCCGGCGCCGCCAAATGGATCGTTCCGCCCGCTTCGACCAGGCTTCTGGCCTGCGCGAACACCGCCGCCGCCGGGACGGCGGCGACCACCACGTCCGCAAGGCGGCCGCCGTTCGCGGCGCGCACCTGAGCGGGCACATCGCCGCCCGCGTTGATCGCTTGGCTGGCGCCCAGAGCGAGGGCCTTGCCGCGGCGCCAGGCCGAATAGTCGCTGACCAGCACGCGGCCGGCGCCGAACAGCGGTGCCATGTGCGCGAAGCCCAAGCCCATGAAGCCGCCTCCCAGGACCAACACGGTGTCGCCGGGCTGGATCCCGCAGGTTTTCAGCCCGCCCAGCACGCAGGACCAGGGTTCGATCGTCGTGGCCACGTCGTCGGGGATAGACGGGGGCACCAGGCGGGTGTCAGTCGCCAGGTGGGCGGCGCTGACCCGCGCGTAGCTGGCCATGGCGCCCGGGTCGAGCCTGGTCGAACGGTAGGCCGGGTCAATGGTGAAGTGGCCCCGCAGGGCTTGAGGGGACCGCAGGGACCCGACGTGGTGGTTGACGAACACGCGGTCCCCGACCGCGACCCCGCTCGCCGTCGGCCCTACCGCCGCCACGACCCCGACCGCCTCGTGGCCCAGCACCTTGCCGCCCGGCCGGGCCGAGTACCAGTCCATCGCCTCGCCCGCGCACAGGGCGGTGGCGGTGATGCGGATAAGGGCCTCATCCGGGCCGGGCCGGGGCACCGGGCGGGTCTCCAACCGGATGTCGCGGGGCCCGTGGTAAACGCCGACCAATTGGGTGGCGGGAATGGATGAGGTCATGACCAGTCCTTCCAGATGGGCTTGAACGCCTCGATGAGCGACAGGTAGCGCTGGTAGCGTTCCTCCAGCCCGGACCGGGACGCTCCCGGCGCCCCGCGAGGTGGTTCGACCAGGGCTGGCGCCACCCCGGCCGCCGCCAAGCCGTGGCCGGGCACCAGCGCGGCCGCCCCCCGGCAGGCGATGAACGGGTCGGCGTCCACGGCGATGGCCCGGTTGAGCACCCGCGCCACCAGTTCGCACCAGCGCGGGTCGCTGGCGCCGCCGCCGGTGAGCGTCAAACGCCCGGTGGGCCCCGCCGCCTCCAAACAGTGGCGCAACGCGAAACACAGCGATTCGACCAGCGCCCGCCCCAGTTCGCCGCGCCCCGTCTGCGGCGTCAGGCCCGCGAACAGCCCCGTCGCCGTGGGCGCCAGGAACGGAACCCGCTCCCCGTACAGGAAGGGCAGCGCCAATTCCGGCCCGTCTGGGGCCGCGGCCGCCACCTCGCCCCAAAACGCGTCATAGCGGTCCGCGCCCGCAAATCCGTGCAGCCGCAAGAACCAGTCCAGCACCGTCCCGCCCGAACTTGACCCCAACACCCGCAGGAACAGGTCCGGCTTGGGCCAGGACACGGTCGCGCCGACCGGCTCGCCGGGCGGCACCGGCGCCGTCGCCAAAGGCGTGACCGCGCTGGTCGATCCGAGGACCGCCACTGCGTCGCCGGGCCCGCCAAGCCCCGCGGCGAGCGCCGTGGCGACCACGTCGATCACCCCCAGGTAGACCGGCGTGGCCTGCGCCAGCCCCGTCGCGCGGGCCGCCGCCGGGGTCAGCGGGCCGAGGAGCGTGCCGGGCTCCAACGGATCCGGCAGGCGCCCGGCCAGTTCGGGCGTGCCCAGCCGTTCGAACGCCGCCGGATCGTATTGCCTGGTCAGCGGGTCCAGATAGGGAATGGTGGCATCCGTCACATCCGTCGCGACCACGCCCGTCAGCCGGTAGTTGATCCAGTCCTTCGCCCAGAAGACCGTTTCCGTCTCCCGCGCCCGGTCCGGGTCCGTTCGCCGCAGGTGGTGCCACAGCGCCGCCGTCGTCCCCGCCCACAGCACCGTCCCGGTGGCCCGGAAATGGCGTCCGATGCCGTCCGCCGCCTCCCAGCCCGCCACCGCCGCCGCTCCGGCCGTCGAGTTCCATTGGAATGCGGGCCCGCTCGGGGCCCGGCCGCCGGGGCCGAGCGTCCACAGCCCGTCGCCCTGCCCCGTCACCACCACCGCATCGATCGGGGAGGGCGAGGCGGCCCCCGCGCGGGCGATCAGCCCGGCCGTCGCCTCCCACAGGTGTTCTTGGTCTTGGGTGGCGGGCCCCGGTCCGGACGGGACGGGCGCGGAAAACTGAAGCCGGGCGGCATCGGCGGCAATGACGGCCGCCTTTAGGACCGAGGAGCCCACGTCCAGGGCTAGAACGGCCACCGGCTCACCCCGCTTCCAACGTGGCCGGGCGGAGCGCGCGCCCGCCGGCGCCGAAGGCTCCGCGCGCCAGGCCGAACGAGGCGGCCAAGGCGACCACCAGCACAATTCCGCGAACCAAAACTTTGACGTTGAAGTCCAGACCGGCCAGGTCCAGGCCGTTCGAGAGGGTCGCCAGGAAGACCACGGCGGCGAGCGATCCGGGCACGGACGCGCGGCCGGCGCGGGACAGGGCGGCCCCGAGGAAGACGGCGGCGATCGCATCGGTTTGATAGGCGAAGCCGGCCAGGGGCGTGAAGATGCGCAACTGGGCGGTCAGGATGGCGCCGGCCAGGGCGCACAGCCCGGCCGCGACAACGTAGGTCAACGCGGTGTAGGCGCCAACCCGGATGCCGATGTGCCGGGCCGCCTCCGGTTGCAGGCCGATCGCCTCAATGCGGCGGCCGTGGCTGGTCTTGGTCAAGAAGAACCACAAAGCCACCGCCAGGGCCAGGCCTATCGCCACCTTGACCGGCACCCCCGCCACCGAGCCCACGCCGAACTGGTGGAAGGCGTCCGGCGCCTGACGGAAATTGACCGTGGCGCCGCCGTTGGTGCCGGCCTGCTGGACCGACCGGCCCACAAAGTAGACGCCCAGGGTGGCCAGGAAGGGCGAGACGCCGGCCTTGGCGATCAGCAGCCCGTTCAGAGCGCCCACGGCCAGCGTCACGGCGACCGCGGTCAGGATGGCCGGCCCCCAGCCGAGGTGCCAATCCACCATGGCGATGATGACGAACCAGGCGCCAAAGTCGAGCGACACGCCGACGGACAGGTCAATGCCGCCGGACGCCACCACCGCGGTCATGGCGAGCGTGACAATCAAGAGCACCACACAGCCGGTGGCAATGTTGAGGAGGTTCGAAGCGTGCCAGAACGCGTCCGAGCGCCACGTGAACACCGCCACCATCAGCGCGAACGCGGCCGCGAAGCCAAGCTGCGCGGAGGTCGGCCTCACCGGGACCTCCGCGCCGTGATCGAGGAGACCGCGACCACCGTCAAGATGAGGGCGCCTTTGAAACCGTAGACCCAGGAGTTGTCCACCCTCGACAGGACCAGGGCGTTCGTGAGGAGCGCCACCAGCAGCGCCGCCACCAGGGCGCCGGGCGGGGTGGCGACCCCCCGCCGCGAGAAGACCGGCGAGAGGTAGCCCGCCAGGACCATGTCGACCAGGAGCCGTTCCTCCGTGCCCGGCGAGAAGCCCGAGCCGCGGGCGGCCAGCAACAGTCCGTCAAAACCCGCCGTCAGCGAGGCTATGACGAAGGCGGCGGCCAGGTAGCGGTTCGGGTTGAGCCCCGCCGTGACCGCCGCCGAACGGCCCGCGCCCGCCGCGCGCAGGTGTGCCCCGAAGGCCGTGCGCTGCACCGCCAGCCAGAGCACCGCCATCAACGCCAGCGCCAGCACGGCGGCCAGCGGCAAGCCCAGGAGTTGGCCGTCGCGGATCGCCGCGATCACGGGCTGCGGGGTGTCGGTCCGGCGGTTCTTGGTCACCACCCTGATCAGGCCGCTGATCACAACGAGGCTGGCCAGGGTGGCCAGGATGGGCGTCATACCGACTATCACGACCAGTCCGGCGTTGACCAAGCCCAGACCCAACGCCACCGCGCCAACCAGCGCAAGCGCCACGCCAAAGCTGAGGCCGCGTTCGGTCATGGCCTTGGCCAGAATGGCGGTGGACAAGGTGGCCGTGGCCGCCAGAGACAGGTCTATGCCGCCGCTCACCACATCGTCGCCCCCGGCCGCGATCACCAGGACCAAGCCCATCGCCACCACGGCGATGGGCGCGGCCTGGGTGATCGAGGCCTGCAGGTTGGCGAGCCCCAAGATGGCGGGAGTGCGCACGGCCAGGACCACCAGGACCGCGACGGCGACCACCACGGGGGCGGCTCGAACCAACCCCTGTCCGGCGCGGCCGAACCAGGCGATCCGGCTGGCCCTTCCGCCTCTAGCGGGCGAGGGCCTCAACTCCAGGGTCATGGCGCCACCGGCTCCGCCCCGGTGGTCAGGGCCGCCAACTCGTCCTGGCTGGAGGCGGCCGTGGCGACTTCGGCCACCACTTCGCCGCGCCTGAGCACCAGAACCCGGTGGGTCAGGCCGGCCAACTCCTGGGTGTCATTCGAGGACAGCACCACGGCGGTGCCGCCGGCGGCCAGTTCGGCGATCAACCGGTAGATTTCAGCCTTCGCGCCCACGTCGACCCCGACCGTCGGCTCCTCCAGAATGAGCACGGGCGCGTCCGCCGCGATCCAGCGTCCCAGGACCAGTTTTTGCTGGTTGCCGCCTGAGAGCAGGCCCGCCGCCAGACGGGGTTGGGCCGGGCGGATGTCCAAGCGCTCAATCATCCGGGCGGCGTTGGCCTTGACCCGTCCGGGGATGATCACCCCGAACCGGTTGAGCCGCCTGAGGGTGCCCAACGCCAGGTTGGCGGAAACCGACAGCCTCAAAACCACGCCCGATTGGCGGCGGTCGCGGGGCACCAACGCGAGTCCCGCCCGCACCGGGGCGGCGCTGCCGCGCAGCCGCAGGCGCCGGCCTGCCGCCCTGACCTCACCCGAATCGGGTGGGCGCAACCCCATCACCGAGTCGATCAACGGGTGGCGACCCGATCCGAGCAGGCCCGCCAGGCCGACTATCTCGCCTGGCAGCACTGTGAAAGACACGTCCTTGAAGCGGCGGCGGGCCGTCAGGCGGATCACCTCCAGAGCCGGCTTGGCCCCCGCCGCAGGCGGCGCCAAGGACGGGAAAAGCTGGTCGACTCGCTGGCCGATCATCAACTCGACCATTTCCTCCACCGGAGTGCCGGCCACGTCGTTTACCACCCCGGCGACCTGGCCCTCCCGCAGCACGGTGACGCGATGGCAGAGTTGCCGGATCTCGCCCAGGTAGTGCGAGACGTACAGGCAGGCCACGCCGTGTTCGGACAGGCGGCGCACGGCGGCGAACAGCCGCTCCGTCTCGGTGGCGGCGAGCGGCGCCGTCGGCTCGTCCAAGACCAGGAGGCGGGCCTGGCCGTCAATCAGCGCGCGGGCGATCTGAACCAGCTTGCGCTCGGCGGGGCCAAGCGAACGGATCAGCGCCTGGCCCGGCAGATCGGCGCCCAGATACTCGGCGATGAACGCCTGAGCCCGGCGGGCCATGGCGCGCGTCGCCAGGAACGGGCCGGCGCTTGCCTCCTGGCCAAGGAAGACCGTCTCCGCGACCGTCAGCGTCTCCGGCAGGTCGACTTCTTGGTGCACAAACCTGATCCCATGCGCGGCCACCACGGCGGGGGTCAGCTTGGTCAGCTCCCGGCCGTCCACCCAAATGGAACCCGCATCCTGGCGGTAAATGCCCGCCAGGATGCGGATCAGGGTCGACTTGCCGGCGCCGTTCTCGCCGATCAGCCCGTGGATTTCGCCCGGCGCCAGGGTGATCCCGGCCTGATCCAACGCCAATACGCCGGCGAATCGCTTGACCAGCCGTTCCGCGCGCAAGAGCGGGACCGGGCCTGCCGGGGCCACGGTCAGCCCAGGTCGCCGTAGCCGAGCTGCTTGTAGACCTCTTTGGCGCCGGTCACGCCCGCGGCGGGGAACGTCTCCACGAAGGAATCCTTCTCAACCGTCTCGCCGGCGAAGTGGCGGGCCACGTTTTGGGCGGCGATCGTCCCGATCTGGCGCGGCTGCTGGGCTACGTTGCCCACAAACGGGCTGCCCTCCTCGGCCTGGATGGTGAGAGTGTCCGGGCCCGCGTCGAATGCGGTCACCACCACGTCCGTCCGCCCGGACTCCTCAATCGCCTGGACCACGCCAATGGCGGGCTGGTCCCAGCAGGCGACGTGGATCAAGTCGATGGTCCCCTCCGGGTGGGACTCCAAGAAGTTGAGGGTTTGCTGCCGCGCGTCCTCAGCCGGGTTGGAGAACTGCTCGGCCAGTTCGGGGGTCAGGATCTCAACGCCGGGCAGTTGCTCGGTGAGCACCTTCTTCCAGTTGTTGTAACGGTCGCCGCAGTAGGTCAACGACTCGGAGAAGGCGTTGAACACCGCCACTTTGGCGTTCTCCTTGCCGTTTTCCTTCAGGTAGTCCACGGCGATCTGGCCGGCCTGTTCGCCGCCGATCACCGAGTCGGATTGCGCGTTGTTGACCACGTACTCAGACGCGTGGTCCACCCCGAAAACCGGAATGCCCGCCTCGGTCAGGGCCTTGAGCTTGGGTTCGACCGCCTCGTCGCCCAAGATCGTGATAACCGCGTCCACGCCGGCGGTCAAGAAGGTGTCGTGGTTCTCCGCGTGAACAGTCTGGTCGCGGGCCGCGTCAGTCGTGATGACCTTGCCGCCCAGGCGTTCCACCTCCGACACGGCGCCCTCGAAGGCCTCCTGATCCCAAAAATGCTGGGTTCCCACCACGGCCACGCCAATGGTTTTCCCCTCCAAGCTCAGCCCCGCCTCAGCGCTGGGCTGGGTCTGGGACGGGCTCTTCGACGCGGTCCCGCCCGTGTTTTCGTCTTCAACGCCGGCGCACGCGCCGGTGGCCAGCAACACGGCTGCGGCCCCCGCGAGGACCCCGATCCGGACAGAGTTAGTTTTGGGCGCCATGGCCTTACACCTTTCGATTTTGTGGGTGGGGCCAGGGGAGGCCCCCGGAAACGCATGAGATGCTGGCACAAGTTGGCGCGCTGACTGAATGGCGGAGTGACCTTTTGGGACATTGTAAAGGGGCCCGTCCTTGCCCGGCTGTGCCCGTGAGCACGGGTGAGCTGCCCGCGCCGGGCTCGACATCGCGGCTCGGGGTTGCCCGGCTTCCACCCGAAGCGAAGCGTGCCTGGGTGATGGATTCCGGGTCTTTCGGCGATGGCAGCGGGTCCCCTCGGCCATGCAGCACTGCCTGACACGCCGCGACAGCCCCGGAGACTCGGCAATTTGGCAACGAGATTCGAGGAGTTGCGGCGGTGCCGCAACTGAACTGCCGCGAATCTGATTCCTGCGGGAAAACCTGAGTAAACATATAGGAAACACTGTCACCTTAGCGTTTCGTGTGACGGCGAGGGTTTCCGCCCTCCGGCGTCCCCCTGCTTCGCTCCAAAAAGAAAGGCCAGTCGGCTCATGCGCAACACCACCAAAACGCTCATCTCGGTTGCGGCCGCCGCGACCCTGGTCGCCGCTCTTGCCGCTTGCGGTGGAACGGAGGCCGCGAATCCTTCTGCCAATCCGTCTGGTAGTGGTGGTGGCGATGCCGCCGCGACTACCTGGACGGGCACAGGGAACGTCACTTTTGCGAATTTCGGCGGCAGCGGGTCAGACGCGCAGCGGGCCGCCTGGTTTGACCCATTCGAGGAGGCCACCGGAGTCGAGGTGATCACCGATGACCCGGTCTCCTTCACCAGGATTATGGAAATGGTCGATGCCCAGGCCGTTGTGTGGGACATCGCTCAAGGCAACATCTCGCGCGGGGCGGTTGACAATCCCTACCTCGACTTCATCGATTGTGACATCGTGGATTGCGCCGCTTTCGACGATGCCGCGTTCCCTGCCTATCCGCAAGCAGTTCCGCTCTACACCTTGGCCAGCGTGTTGACCTACAACACCGATACTTTTCAGGAAGGCGACTTGACGGGGCTGCGAGACTTCTTCGACCCATCGATAGAGGGACTCCGCGACATTCGCACCTTCGAGTCCAACGGTTGGGCTGGCTTCATCGAGGCGGCCCTCATCACAGACGGCGTCCCAAGGGATGAGTTGTACCCACTTGACGTTGATCGCGCATTGAAGGTGTTCGAGCGGGTCAAAGACGACATCGTCTTGTTCCAGGATGGGGACCAGTGTGTCAACGACGTGATCTCGGGTGAAGCGATCATGGGAATCTGCGAGAACGGTCGTGCCGGGCTGTTCGCGGTAGACGGCTACCCGGTTGGAGTGGCGTGGGCCCTCCAGGCCCAAGAATGCGACTACATCTACATTCCCAAAGGCGCTCCCAATATTGAGTCGGCGCAGCATTTGATCGCGTACATCGTTGACAACGAGGGGGCAATTGGGAACCACGTCGCCTACGGTGCCGCCAACCCCAAGGCGCGGGGCCTGGATGCCACGTCGAAATGGATCGACTTCTTGCCCACTGAGCATGAGTTGACCGGGGATGATTCCCCGATTTTCGTCGACCTCGCATGGTGGGGCGAAAACCGACCCCAGGTGATCGAGAAGATCTCGGAATGGATGGCCGGATGAGGCCGTGAGCGCGGCCTAGACAGTCGAGACCCCGATGAACACCGCCACCGAGCCGATCAGCGGCTCCCTTCCAGCTCCCGCACCTCCGGCAACGGGTACCCGCCCTTCTCAGGGACCAGGACCCGGTTCCGCAAGTCGCGGCGGAATCGCCGCGCTTGGGGCCGCCCTGCGGCGTCCCCGAGCGATCCAGTGGCTGGTACTGAGCGCGGCGGTGTTCATGCTGGTTGTATTCGTGGTGCCGCTCGGGGCTATTGTCTACCGCGCTTTCGACGACCCGGCGAACTTCTCGGCCGCGCTCGAATCAGGAGTTTTCCGTCGTTCCGTTTGGACGACTGTGCGGATGAGCCTGATTGTGACTGTGGTCTGCGTGATCCTCTCCTATCCGTACGCGTACGCCCTGGCCCGCTCCGGCCCGGGTTTCTCGGCCTTTCTGTTGATCGCTTTGATGGTCTCGTTTTGGACCAGCACATTGGTCCGCACCTACTCGTGGAAGATCCTGCTCAACAACACTGGGGTCATCAACAAGACGTTGATCTCGATGGGGATCATCGACGAGCCGATTCGCATGATTGGCACCGATTTCGCCGTCGGCCTCGGGGTGGCGCATGTTCTCGCGCCCTACACCATCTTGACCATTTACACACAGATCCGGGCCGTCGGCCCCGAGTTGGAGGAGGCCGCGCAAGTCGCCGGGGCCCGGCCGACCGTCGTGTTTTGGCGCCTGATCATGCCCATGTCCGTCCCAGGGATGGCCGCTGGAGCCATCCTGGTGTTCGTCATGGCATTGGGCTTCTACATCACCCCGGCGATCTTGGGAAGCGCGGAAGACGTGTACATCGGAACTGCCATTGTTCAGCAAGTGCAAGTGTTCCTCAAGACCGGGGTGGGCGCTGCGCAATCTCTGCTCCTGCTCGCAATAGTGCTCCTCACACTGGGGGTGGCCAGCCGTTTCGTGAGTTTTGGCAAACTTCTTGGGCTCGCCAAAGGCGGTGTGACGTGAGGGCGAAGTTGAGTGTCAAGGCGCTGTCACTGGCATTGGCGATGTTCTTCCTTTTTCCGACCCTCGTTGTCGCAATAACATCGTTTGGGAAGGGGCGGATCATCCAGTTCCCGCCGAAGAGCCTGACCCTTGACTGGCACCGCGAGATCTTTTCGGACGAGCGCTGGCGGGAGGCGTTCGGCAACAGCTTCGTTGTGGCGGTGATCTCTGCGGCGTTGGCCATGGTGGTGGGCACGGCTCTCGCGCTTGGGGTGGCGCGAATTCGATTCTTGCCAACTTCGGCGATTGTAGGTATGGCGATGGCTCCGGTCATTGTTCCGGGAGTCGTGTTGTCCGTCGGATTCTACTTTGTTGGTGTTCGTGTGGGTCTGACCGGCGGAGTTTTGGGATTGGCGCTCGCGCATTCGACAATTGGGGCGCCGTTTGTGTTTGTCAACGTGCTTTCCCGCCTCGCTTCAATGGACCGCCAAATCGAAGAGGCGGCGCGAGTCTGCGGAGCCAGCGAATCAGCCACTCTGGTGCTCGTGACACTGCGACTGGCGTTCCCCTCAGTGGTCATCGGCGGAGTCCTGGCCTTCATCGGCTCGTGGGACGAGTTCATGATCGCATCCTTCTTCAACTCTCCCACCTTCCACACGGTCCCGGTCGTGGTATTCGGCGAGGTGTTGTCAGGCGCCGATCCTTCCACATCAGCCGCCTCGACCGTGATAACCCTCATCTCGATCCTTATGCTCGGCTTGGCCGCTGGCCTGCCGGGTCTTGCCAGGAGGAAGGCCAAGTCATGAACGCCTTTGACGTCGCGCGTCCGAAGCTGGGCACTTTGCCGGAAAGTGAAGCCGCCGCGTCCGCACGCAGCCCCGCCAGCACTAACGGATCCTCGGTCGAGTTGTTCAACGTAGTGAAGAAGTTCGGTGATTTCGCGGCGGTCGACGGGGTTTCCCTAACGATCGAACCGGGTGCCTTTGTCACGCTTCTAGGCGCTTCCGGCTCGGGGAAAACGACGTTGTTGCGGATCATCGCCGGTTTCGCCGAGGCCACGAGCGGGCAAGTTCTGATCGATTCCCTTGACGTGGCCAAGATTCCGGTGCACAAGCGCGGAATAGGTATGGTCTTCCAGAATTACGCGCTCTTTCCTCACCTCAATGTGGCTAAGAACGTCGAGTTCCCGCTGTCGAGACACAAGGTTCCCAAGGCGGCTCGGGCCGCAAAGATCGAAGAAGCCCTCGCCGCCGTGCGACTTACAGGCCTCGAAAAGCGCTTGCCCCGCGAGCTTTCCGGAGGGCAGCAGCAACGTGTTGCCCTCGCCCGCGCCATTGTGCTGCGCCCTCGGTTGTTGTTGATGGATGAGCCTTTGGGCGCGCTAGACCGCAACTTGCGCGAATCCCTCCAGATCGAGATCCGTCGCTTATCGCGGGATTTGGGTCTGACCGTTGTCAACGTGACCCACGACCAGGAAGAGGCGCTGACCATGAGCGACAAGATCGCGCTCCTGGCGGCAGGCAAGCTGGTGCAGTTCGGCAGTCCTGAGGACCTTTATGTACGCCCCGCTGACCGACTGGTGGCGGAGTTCATAGGCGAATCCAACATCTTCGAAGGAACGCTGCGGACCGACCAAGGGCGGGTCGTGCTCGATTCGCCGCAGGGATTGCTGGTGGTTCCCGCGTCGGCCCACGCGTTGAACGGCCAGGCGACAATGGTGGTCCGTCCCACCGCAGCCGTCATCCGTCCCGCGGGCGCCCTGAAGTCCGCTCCAGCCAACCGGGTGAGTGGCACGGTGCGTGCCGTGATCTTCGCGGGCGAATCACGCAAAGTGGTACTGCTTGACGGCACCGGGGAGGAGCGGGTCGTGCGGATGCATGCCTCGGAGACGTTCGACTTCGCCCCTGGCGACGACGTGTTTCTGGAATGGGATCACGCCGCCAGTCGCGTGCTGTCGGCCCAACTCGGCGTCTCCAATGAACCGACTGAAACTTCTGAAACCTCTGAAAACGAACTGACAAGGAGCAAGCTATGACCTACCGGATTTTTGTTTCCCAACCGATCCCCGAGCCAGCCCTGGAACTCATGCGCCAATATGGCGAGGTGGAAGTCTTCCCCTGGGCTCACCGCGAGATCAGCGTGGATGAGTTGTGCCAAGCCGCTCGGCGTTCGGACTACATCTTCACGATGCATTCGATACCCATCACCCGGTCCATGCTGGAGGCAAACCCGAACATCTACGGCTACGCTGTGGCGTCCCCGATAGCGTGGTTTCACGATCTTGAGGCCATCCGCGAAATGGGGGTGCCGTTGCTGGTCCAATTGCCGGAGGAGATTCCCGAGGACCCCGAATCGTGGTCTCCCCAAGGGTATGGCTTGAACGCACGCGCCACCGCGGACCTGCTTGTAACGCATGTCTTGGCGGCAGCGTACAGATTCGTGGAGTCGGACCGGTACTGCCGCGAGCGTGTCTACTTCCAGGAGATGACCATGGATCTCATGGGCCAGGGAATGCTGGACAAGACCGTGGCCCTCTACGGCTTCGGTAAAGTGGCGCGGCAGGCCGCAAAGCGGTTCAAGGCCTTCGAAGCCAAAATGATCTACCACAAGCGCACACGTCTGTCCGCCGAGGAAGAGGCCAGGTTCGGCCTCGAGTGGGTGGATAGCCCGGACGAGTTGTTTGTGCGAGGCGACTACGTGTGTCTTCTGACCAACGTCGAGGATGGCAACTTGCGAATGGTTGGCCGGGCTCAATTCGAGCTCATGAAGCCAAGCGCCTACTTCTTCAACGTGGCGCGGGGCCGCTTGACAGACGAGGATGCCCTAGCCGAGGCTCTGCGTGCGGGCAAGATCGCCGGCGCGGGCCTTGACGTGTTCGTCGAAGAGCCACCGTACTACCACGATTCGTTTGTGCCCGAAGGTTTGCGGAAGCTTGACAACGTGACCCTGACTCCGCACAACGGTGGTGCCACCTACTTGTCGCGCGGTGCTCAGACCTTGCGCATCGCGGGCGCAATTGTCGCTGACATACAGCGACGCGAGTCCGCGAAGGAGGGTGCTGAATGAGCGACGCTTTGCCGCTTCGCCAGTTGGGCCCCCTCACAGTAAGCGCGGTGGGCCTTGGGTGCAACAACTTCGGCCGGGCGCTGGACCGCGAGGCCAGCACGGCCGTTGTGCACGCGGCACTGGACCTGGGAATCACTCTGTTCGACACGGCCGACATCTACGGTGGCACCGACAGCGAGGTGTTTCTGGGGGAGGCCCTGGGGCGCCGTCGGTCCGAGGTTGTTGTGGCCACGAAGTTCGGAGAAGTGCCGCTGAGCGGGGGAGTGCGAAACGCCTCACCACCCTACGTGCGGGCGGCCGTGGACGCGAGCCTACAGCGCTTGGGAACAGACTGGATCGACCTCTACCAATTGCACTTCCCAGATCCAGCCACTCCTATCGCGGACACGCTTGGCGCCCTCAACGAGGCGGTCCAGGCAGGCAAAGTGTTGCACATCGGCTGTTCCAACTTCACACAGGCCATGATCCGCGAGGCGGACGCGGCTGCCACTGGCGCGCGCTTTGTCACCGTGCAAAACGAGTACTCGCTGCTGGAGCGTGGACCCGAGACCGACGGTGTCCTTGAGGAGTGCTGTCGGCTTGGACTGGGATTCTTACCGTATTTCCCTCTCGCTGGGGGCTTGTTGACCGGGAAATACCGGGGCGGGATGCCCTCCGGCGCGCGGTGGACCGTTCAGAGCGGTCAGCGGCGGGACCAATTCGTCACGGAACGCAATTTCGCGGTGGTTGAGGAGCTGTGGGACTGGGCCGTTCGCAAAGGCCGAACGATGACCGAGCTTGCTTTTGGTTGGCTGTTGCAACGCCCGGAGGTCTCATCGGTCATTGCGGGCGCCACGAGTTCCGACCAGGTGGCTGCGAATGTCGCAGCAGCCGGGGCAGGGCTCACTGCAGAGGAGATAGCGGAACTCGACGCGATCACGGCGGCCCGTTGATTGTGGCAGTCGGAAGGCCCAAGGCCACGATGGCCAGGAGCAACAAGCTCAGCGCCGCCCTGATCGTCGTCTGCCAAAGCCTGCAAACCCTGAGCATTGGCGGGGTTTCGCTATTCTTGCCGCTCATCCGCGCGGACTTGGGGCTCACGTTTGCGCAAGCTGGGTTCATATCCTCCGCCGCCCTCTTCTCATTCGCTCTCATGCAGATCCCGGCGGGATGGTTAGCCGACCGGTTGGGCGCCAAGCGCTTGTTCACAATTGGGCTCCTCGGCGTGTTGGCCCTCACCTGTCTCCTCGGGATGCTCGACTCCTACTGGATGGTGCTGCTCACTCAGGTGCTGTCAGGGGTTTTTCGCTCGTTCGTGTTCATTCCCGGGATGCTCCTGATCACATGGGAATTCCCGCAGGACCGGGAAGCGACGGCCATGGGCTTGTATGTCGCGGGCGGCTATTCGTCGAATGTGTTGCTCTCGTCGATCGGCCCGTTCTTGGTGGAGCCGTTTGGCTGGCGAACACTGTTCGTGGTGTTTGGTTTGGCCGGCTGCGTGGCTGTCTTCGGCTACGCGTGGGCAGGTGGTCCGGGTCCGCCCCGGCAAGGTGGTGCGGCCCCGCCACTCCGGCGTCTTGGCGAACTGCTGGCCCGTCCAGTGTTCGTGCTGGCGGCTTGGCTGCAGTTCGTGCGGTACGCCATCGCGAATGGCGTAACCTTCTGGCTGCCGTCCTTTTTGGTGTCGGACCACGCGATGAGCCTGCGGACAGCTGGCATCGTGGTGGCCGCCAGCGCGCTGCTCACGGCACCGGCGAATCTCGTCGGCGGCTATTTGTCGGATCGCCTGCGGGCACCTGCGCGGGTCATTGCTGTGTCTCTCGCCGTTCTTGTGGTCTCCCTTTCTATCATCGCTGCGAGGCCCGCTTGGCCCGTTCTTTGCGCAGCGATAGCCGTGCAGGCGATTTTCGTGCAGGTCTACTTTGGTCCTCTCTTCGCTGTCCCGATTCAGGCCTTCGGCCAGGAAATCGCGGCGCTGTCCAACGGATACTCAAATCTCTGCGCCAATATCGGCGGATTGGCAGCAGCGTGGGCACTGGGGGCAATTCGGGATGCCACAGGCGATTTCGCGGCCGGGTTCTGGATGCTGGCCGGTTTGGCCGCCACGGGTGTCGCCGCGGCGATGGCGCTCCGCAAAGTTCTTGCGCGCTAGGGATACGAACTCCGTTCCGAGAAGGGCAGCTCTAGGCGCGGTACCCCCAACTCGGGGCGGGCAATAGCAAATCGTTCGCAGGGCCGCAGGTCGTCGGCCATGACGAGGTCAGTCTCGCCGTCCATGTGGATCAGTCCTCTTGATCGGGAACCCGGACTTCCCAACACTAAGCGTGGGCTCCCGTGGGCCACGCGGCGCAGCTGACCCGCGCCCGGCCAATACCCGCCTGTGCGGTTGGCTAATAGCGGATGAACTCCGCCACCGCCGGGTCGCGCTCGAGTTCGGCTATCTCCGCCGGGCCCGGCAGGACCGGGCGGTCTCGTTCCACCGTCACCAGGCACAGGAAGCCGAAAGGCTGGTCGGGGTCGGCGCGGAGTTGGTGCCAAGCCCAACCGGGCACATAAATCAGGTCGTTCAACTGCGGCCTGATCACCCGGTCCTGGACCAGCACGCGGCCCGACCCCCGGATGGGGATGACCAGGTGGGGGTGGCCGTGGTGCTCCAGGGTCGAGTGGCCGCCCGGGGCGATCTCGAAATAGCGCACCTGGACGCCCAGCCCGTGTTCCGCGTCGAACAGCACGCGCCTGGTCACGTCCTGGAACGGCGAGCCGGGGATTTGGTTGTACGCCAACTCCTCGATCCCGTCCCAGCGGAACGGCTCGGTCTGAGGCACATGGGTGGGCAATGGGGTGGTCACAAGGTTTCTCCTTCGTCTTTTCCAAAGTGGTCGCGCCGATTCAGCCAATCCGCCAGATGCGCGGCCGCCAGCTCGCTCTGCCGGCGGACGACCTGCGGGCTGGCCCCGCCAATGTGGGGCGTGATGGCGACTGCCGGGTGGGTCAGCACCCAATGGTCGGGCGGGACCGGCTCCTGCCAGAACACGTCCAGCCCCGCCCCGGCCAGGCGGCCTGAATCCAAGGCGGCGCGCAGCGCGGGCTCCTCGACTAGGGCGGCCCTGGCGGTGTTGACCAGGACGGCGCCCGCCGGCAAGCGGGCCAGTTCGCGGGTTCCGATCATCCCGGCCGTGTCCGCCCGCGCCGGCGCGTGCAACGTGACCACCTGGCTGCGTGCCAGCAGATCGTCCAACGGGACCAACGTCAGCCCCGGATCCAGCGCCTCGGCGGCCAGGCGTGGGGCCGCCACCAGCACCCGCGCCCCGAACCCCGTGAGGCGCCGGGCCACCTTGCGCCCAACCTGCCCGTAACCGACCACCCCCGCCACCGCGCCCTCCAGCGTGAGCCCTTGAAAATGGTGATATGGCCAGTGTTGCGCCTCCGGTCGCCAGGACCCCGCCCGCAGCCATCGTTCGGACGCTCCCACCTGGCGGGCCACCGCCAGGATCAGCGCCAGAGTCAGATCGGCCGTCGCGGCGGCGTTTCGACCGGGGGTTGTTTTGACCGCAATCCCGCGCCGACGCGCCGCCGCCAAATCCGCGGTCTTCGGGTCGGAACGGCAAACCACCAGCAACTCCAGCTTTGGCGCCGCCGCGAGACTCGACTGGTCCACCAGGTCCAGTTCGGTGACCAAGGCCGCCGCCTCGGCGAGCAGCGGGGCATGCGGCCCGGCCGCCAGGGCGATCGGCTCCCTGACGGGGGGAGCGAACACAATTTCCGCCCGGCCCGCCAGCGCGCCCACTGCGGCCGGGTCGAATGGCGCGGCGACCACTATGCGCGGCGGGGCGGGGTTCGGCCGGCTCACTGGCGTTCCGTCGTGGCCGGCGGCCGTGACGCGTCCCGGACCGCTGGGGACTTCGGATCGCCAGGCGCGGTGGCGACCGTCTGCGGCAAAGCCAGCGAAGCGCGGTTCACTTCGGTCCCGTCTGAGTCGGCAATGGGGGATGAGCGCGGCCATTATGGCGATCTGCCGGGGCGCCGGATCCCGCCGTCCAAGAAGTGGTCGAATGTAATCGCCAAACCGCCCGCCCGGCCCCCGCCCGCGCCGCCCATCCGACCGGCGCCCAAACCCTGGCCAGACCGGCGGCGGGGGCGCCGAGAGCCCGCCGGACGGCATCGGCGGGCGGGCCCCGGCGGGACGGGCGGCCAACCCGGCCGTTGCGGGGCCGGCGAACGGGAACGTCCGGTCCGGTACCCTGGCCCACCGACTCAGCCTCAGGAGGATCGCCGTGGTTCAAGCAGTTTCTTTCGGAGCCCACATCATTGACGCGTTGGGCTGGCCCTTCCGGGGCGTGCCGGACGGCCAGCAGGTCTCAATCATCGACCGGATCAAGTTCACGGTGGCCGGCACCGCCGCCGCTCCCGCCATGAACCTGGCCAAACTGGGGGTGGACGTGGCCGCCGTCGGGAGGATCGGCAAGGACCTGGTGGGCGACTTCCTGGCCACCACCCTGGCTGGCTACGGGGCCGACGTGAGCCACCTGCTGCGCCAAAGCGACGAGCAGACCTCCGCCAGCCTGCTGCCGATCCGACTTGACGGCTCGCGTCCGGCCATGCACGTGATTGGGGCCAACGCGAGCCTCACCGAGGCGGACGTGCCCTGGGAATTGATCGGCCCCGGCGTGGTCTTCCACCTGGGCGGGATTGGGATCCTCCCCGGGATTGACGGGCCGGCCGCCGGGCGCGTTCTGGCCCGAGCCAAGGAACTCGGGGCGATCACCACCGTGGACGTCATCTTGACTCCCCGGCCCGACCTGAAGGAACTGCTCGCCCCGGCGCTCGGCGCGACCGACTACTTCCTTCCCAACATCGAAGAGGCGGGGCTGCTGGTGGGCAGCGAGGACCGGGACGCGATTGTGGCCTGGCTGGGGCAAAGCGGGGTGGGCGTGGCCTTGTTGACCTTGGGGGAGGACGGCGTGCTGGTCGCCCCCTCCGGCCAAACCGCCCGGGTCCTGCCCGCATTCGCGGTTGACGTTGTGGACTCGACGGGCTGCGGGGACGCTTTCTCCGCCGGGTTCATTTCCGGCCTGGTGGACGGTCTGGACCTGTGGGCCGCCGCCGAACGCGGTCTGGCCGCCGGTTCGCTGGTCGCCACCGACCTGGGTTCAGACGCCGGCCTGGCGTCGCTGGAGGAGTTGGAGGCCTTCCGCCAGACCACGCCGCGCCGGGTTTAGCCGGCGTCCGGGGGAGGGGGTCAGCCCTTCAGGCCTTTGCCGTGCAGATAGGGGATGACGCGGGGATGGAGGCGGCCGTTGGTCGCCAAAGCGTCCGAGCCGAACGGCCCCGTCACCTTTCCGCGCGTGTCGGTGAAGGCGCCGCCGGCCTCGGTCACAATGGGGGCCAGGGCGATCATGTCGTGCGGCGCCAACTCCGGTTCGGTGGCGATGTCCACGCAACCCTCCGCGACCAGCATGTAGGACCAGAAATCGCCGAACGCGCGGGACCGGCCAACGTCTCCGATCAGGCGGATGAGCCCCGCGAGGCGCCCCTGGTCCTCCCAGTTCGACGGCGAGGAGTAGGACAGGAACGCCTCGCCCAGCTTCTTGGTCTTGGAGACCTTCAGCCGCGTGGCCGAATCAATGCCGGGGCCTTTCCACGAGCCGTAGCCGGCCGCCGCGAACCAGCGCATGCCCAACGCGGGCGCGGAGACCACTCCGACCGCCGGCCGCCCGTCCGCGACCAGCCCGATCAGGGTGGCCCAAACCGGGACGCCGCGCACATAGTTGGCGGTCCCGTCGATCGGGTCCACCACCCAGACGCGCTTGCGGGCTTCTTGGATCTTCAGCAGCTTCGAGGTCTTCGAGCCGCCGAACTCCTCGCCCAGCACGCCGTCATCCGGGCGCGTGCGCGCGAACTGGTCCCGCAGGTGCTGTTCCGCCCTCAGGTCGGCGTCCGTGACCGGGGTCTCGTCTTCCTTCTGGTCCACGTCGAGGTCCTTCGCCCCGAAGCGGGCCAGGGTGATCTCGTCGGCTTGGTCCGCCAGCGTCAGCGCAAGCCTGAGGTCGGTCAAATAAGTGTCAGGCGCGACGGGCGCGGCCTGAGCTTGGGCGAGTTGCTCCAGGAAAGCCCGGCGCGACTTGTCTTCCGGTTCCTTCTGCCTTGACTTGGCCAACGTTCAATCCTCTCGCTGAAACACTCTGGGCTAGTTTTCCTCGCCGCTACTAGCAACGATACGCAGGTACGAGGCGAAGCGCGCCTTCCGCTCGGCTGAGCCCAGGGCCCATTCTGCCAGGGCGCATTCAGGTTGGTCCGGGCCGTGCGGGCAGCCCCTGGGGCATTCGGCCGCCCTGGCCGCCAAGTCCGGGAACGCGGCCAGCACGCGCTCCGGGTGGACGTGGCTGAGCCCGAACGAGCGCACCCCGGGCGTGTCCACCACCCAGCCGCCGCCGGGCAGCTCAAGCGCCACCGCCGAACTGGACGTGTGCCGGCCTTTCCCGGTGACCAGGTTGACCTCGCCGGTGGCGCGCCGGGCGCCCGGCACCAGCGCGTTGATCAGCGTCGATTTGCCCACCCCCGAGTGCCCCACCAGCACCGACACTCGTCCCGTCAGCAACTCCCGCACGCGGTCCAGGCCTTCCATCCCGCCGCCGATGCCGTCCCCGCCGTCAGTTTCCCCCGTCCCGCCGGCGGCGAACCGCCCGGTGGTCGCCACCGTGACCCCCAGCGGCTCGTAGAGCGCCCGCAGGGCGCCGTCCGCGCCCAAGTCGGCCTTCGTCAGGCACAAGATCACGTCGAGGCCCGCGTCATAGGCCGCCACCAACTGGCGGTCGATCATCCCGATCCGGGGCTCGGGGTTGGCGAGCGCCGCCACGATCACCATCTGGTCCGCGTTGGCCACCACCACCCGCTCGCGGCCCCTGCCCTCGTCGGTCGCGCGCCTAAGCTCCGTGCGCCTGGGGCCCACCCGCACAATCCGGGCGAGCGCGTCCTTGCGGCCGGACACGTCCCCGGTCAAGAACGCCTGGTCGCCCACCACAACCCCCCGGTGCCCCAGTTCGCGGGCCTTGACGGCCATCACGTCACGTTTGCCGCCGCTAGCCATCCGCGCCAGATAGCGTCCGCGGTCCACCCCGATGACCACGGCTTCCTGCGCGTCGGCATGGGCTGGCCGCTGTTTGGTGCGCGGCCGCGAGGCGGTGCGGCGGCCTGGCACGTCGTCCTGGGTGAGGTGTTCCCAGCGTTTGCTCACTGCGCGACCATCTCCTGCCAGAGCGCGGCGAAGCCGGGCAGGGTCTTGGCGGTCGCGCCGATGTCCTCGATTAACACTCCCGGCACGGCCAGGCCGATCAACGCCGCAAAGGTCGCCATCCGGTGGTCGCCGTAGGTTCGCACCACGCCGCCGTGCAACGGCCGGGGCCGGATCGCCAACCCGCCCTCGAGCTCGGTCGCGTCCCCGCCCAAACGGTTGATTTCGGCGGTCAGGGCCGCCAGCCGGTTGGTCTCATGCCCCCGCAGGTGCCCAATCCCGACCAGTCGGCTCTCGCTCCCCGCCAGCGCCGCCAGCGCCGCCAGGGTGGGCGCCAATTCCCCGGCTTCCGCAAGGTTCAGGTGGGCTCCGCGCAGCGCGCCGACCTCGCCGCTGACCTCAAGCTCGCCGCTGACCTCGCGTGCGCCGTCGCTTGGGCCATGGTCCGGGCAATGCCTGTCGGCGGGGGGCGAATCGGGCCGCCAAGTCACCTTGCCGCCGAACGCCTCCAGGTATTCCCGCAGTTTGTCGCCCGGTTGGTCGGTCTGGCCGGGCCAACCGGGCACCCGGACGGTGCCGCCCGCCACCAGGGCGGCGGCCAGGAAGGGTCCCGCGTTGGACAGGTCCGGTTCGACCGTCAGGTCTTGGCCGGCGAGCCCGCCCGGCGCCACCCGCCAGGACCATTCGCCGACTTGCTCAACGGCGGCGCCGAACTGGGTCAGCGCGCGGACCGTCATGTCGACATGAGGGCGGCTGGGAAGCGCGGGCGGGTGCAGTTCGACGCGCAGTCCCTGGTCAAAGCGGGGCGCGGCCAGCAGCAAGGCGGAGAGGAACTGGCTTGACGCGCGCGCGTCAAGTGTGCAGGCCCCCCCGGCCAGGGAGCCCAGGCCCGTGATGGAAAACGGCAGGCTGCGCCCCCGCGGCGGCCAGCCCACCTCCGCGCCCAAGTCAGCGAGCGCTTGCAGGAGCGGCCGGATCGGCCGCCCGGCGGCGGCCGAATCGCCCGTGAAAGTGAAACTGCTCGCGGACAAGGCCGCGAGCGGCGCCGCGAACCGCATGACGGTCCCGGCCAGCCCCACGTCGATCACGGCCTGGTCCGTCCGAACGTCGGTCGCGGCCTGGCCTGGCCCGGTGCCAGTGGCGGCTTGCTCTGTCTGAACGTCGGTCGCGGCCAGTCCCGTCCGGACGTCGGCCCCGGCGTGGTCCGTCCGAACGTCGGTCGCGGCCTGGCCTGACCCGGCGTCGGTCACGGCACCGGCGGCGGGGCGGGTGGCGCCGCGCGGGCGGGCGCGCCCCGGCCGGGTCGAGGGCGGGGCTGGGAGGACGCGGACGGCATCGGGCGCGGGGCGGTCAAAAGACGCGCCCAAAGCGGCCAGTGCTTGCCCCATCAGCTGGCTGTCGCGGGCGTCCAAGACGCCGCGCAGAAGGCTTGGCCCGTTGGCGAGCGCTGCCAGGACCAGGTAGCGGGCCGTCAACGACTTCGAGCCGGGCAACCGCACGCGGGCGTCAAGGGGCTGCGACGCCACCGGCGCCGGCCACGGCTCGGGCGGGCTCACGCGCGCCGGGCTGCCTTCTTGCCGCTCTTGGCGGCCTGTTTGGCGGCGCAGCGCTTGCCCCGGCGGGTCGGGCCGGCCAGGATCAACAGGTCGGCGCCCACCAGGAGCAAATGGAAGAAGAAACCGGTGCGGAGGCGGCCGCGGACGGCATCGTCGTCTTTGACCTCCCAGAACCGGTAGCCCAACAAAATGGCCGGCACGGCCGCCGCCAAGGAGGCCAAAGCGCCCAGACGCGGCGCCACCGAGGTGGCGATCAAGGCGCCGCCGGCCGTCTGGCTGATGGCGCTGGCGCGGACCGCCGTGGCGGGCGAAAGGCTCTGGCCGCTGGTCTTGGCAAGCCAGGTCAGAGCCGGTTCCGCGACCTCGCGGTGCGGCTCCGGGTTGCGCAGGACGTCGACTCCGTCGGCGATGATGGCGGCGCCAATAAGGGCGCGGGCTTTGAAGCGGATAAGGCTCATAGCAAGTGTCTACCACGTTTCGGGAAGAACTCAGGCCGCGTTGGTGTTGCAATTCACATGGAGTTGACCCTCGAAGCCAATGCCACCGTCCAAACCAGGCCGTCTGAAAGACGGTCCGCACCACAAGTGCCCATGCTGACGGTAGGCTCAATCATTGTGACAGCCGACCAGGTGGTGGACGACCCTCGCCCAACCGAAACCGCCGCTGAACGGTCCAGACGGTTTGAACGCGACGCGATGGAATACATCGACCAGCTGTATGCGGCCGCCCTCAGAATCACCCGCAATCCCACAGACGCCGAAGACTTGGTTCAAGAGACCTACGCGAAGGCGTTCGCAAGCTTTCATCAGTACCAGCCGGGCACCAACCTGAAGGCCTGGCTGCACCGCATTTTGACGAACTCGTACATCAACGACTACCGCAAGAAGAGCCGGTCCCCGCAACAGGCGAACACTGACGACATCGAAGACTGGCAGATCATGCGGGCCTCCGAGCACGAATCGGTCGGCCTCAGGTCCGCCGAACTGGAGGTGCTGGACCGCCTCCCGGACTCGCGCGTGAAGCAGGCCCTGGCGGAGCTGCGGGAGGACTACCGCATGGCGGTCTACTACGCGGACGTCGAAGGGTATTCTTACAAGGAGGTCGCTGAGATCATGGACACGCCGATCGGCACTGTCATGTCTCGGCTCCACCGGGGCCGCGCCCAATTGCGGGCCGCTCTGGCAGGACAAGGATTTGAGGCGCGCTCTGATGGAGAGAGCGGGGGGTGAGGTTATGGAGACGTTGTTCAAGCGGTTCGGATGCGAGGACGCATTGCCGCGCCTGTATCAGTTCATCGACCAGGAGTTGGCCGTTCATGAGCTTGATGCGATGCGGGATCACCTTGACTGCTGTGACAGCTGCGCTTACGAGCGCGAGGTTCGAACCAAACTGAAGAACGTCATCCGGGCGGCCTGCATAGAGGTCGCCCCCCCAACCCTGCGCGCCAAGGTGTCCGCACGGCTGGCGGAACTCCGCCAGGGGGTTGCCGAGGCGGTGTAGAACTGGAACTCGAAAAACGGGGCGGTCCAGTTTAGCCGCTGCGAAACAGGACCGCCCCCTTTTACCTAATGGTCTACGCGTTAGGCCGGTGGCCGGGGTTGGCGGCGGTCTTCTTTCGCGGGG
>JAITFE010000117.1 GCA_031281585.1 Bifidobacteriaceae bacterium
TCCGCCCCCCGGCCACCCAACCGGTCGCCCCAACCCGTCCCCCGGTCATCCCGTTACCCAGCCCGTTGCCCCCAACCCGTCCCCGCCGGCCCCCCGGTTGCCCAGCCGGTCGCCCCAACCCGTCCCCTCCGGTCCTCCCGCGCGCGCCCGATCTTGCCGCGTCCGCGCCGCGAGCGCGCCCGCCCGACCCGCCGATCCGCTTCCCCGCCCGGCGCGGGCGCCCCGGATCCACCGCCCAACGACACCACCCAACCGGTGGTGTCGTTGGGCGGTGGGCTTGGTCGGTGCCCTCTGGCATGCGCCGGTGTTTGCGCTGGTAGGGGGGGCTGGCCGGTTTCCACCGCGACGCCGCCGGCACCGTTGATCGACACCACCTAACCGGTGGTGTCGTTCCCGGGTGAGCTCGGTCGGCGCCCCTCTGGCGCCCGTCGGCGTTTGCGCTGGTCGCGGGGGCTGCCCGGTTTCCGCCGCGACGCCGCCCCCCACCGCCCAACGACACCACCCAACCGGTGGTGTCGTTCACAGGTGAGTTTGGTCGGTGCCCCTCCGGTGCCCGTCGGTGTTTGCGCTGGTCGGAGGGCTGGCAGGTTTCCGCCGCGACGCCGCCCCCCACCGCCCGACGACACCACCCGACGGGTGGTGTCGTTCGCGGGTGAACCTACGCGTCGTCCCTCCGGCGCCCGTCGGCGTTTGCCCTGGTAGGAGGGCTGGCCGGTTTCCGCCGCGGCGCCAGCCCCCACCGCCCGACGACACCACCTAACCGGTGGTGTCGTTCACGGGTGGGCTTGGTCGGTGCCCCTCTGGTGCCCGCCGGTGTTTGCCCCGGTCGCGCGGCTGGCCGGTTGCCTGCGCGGCGCCGGCCCCACCGCCCAACGACACCACCCGTCCGGTGGTGTCGCTCACGGGTGAACCTACGCGGCGCCCATCTGGCGCCCGTCGGTGTTTGCGCTGGTAGGAGGGCTGGCCGGTTTTCGCCGCGACGCCGGCCCCCACCGCTGAGCGACACCACCTAACCGGTGGTGTCGCTCACGGGTGCACCTGCGGCGGTCGGCCGGTCGTTTACCAGTGGAACGCGGCCGCCAAACGGCCGAATAGCTGGCCCGGATCGCCGAGATCGCGAGTGGCGGCCTCGACAATGGTCCAACCGCCCCGCTGCAACTCGCCGCGTCGACGCATGTCCGCCTTGACTTGGGCCGGGTCGGAGAAGTGGTCGGAGCCCTGGTACTCGAGGTCAATCCATTGGTCGGGCCAGCAAAGGTCGAGGTAACGGCGGCTGCCCGCGACTTCAACCTCCAAATTGACTGCGGGTTCGGGGAAGCCGGCCTCCATGACGGCGAGTCGGATCTGCGTCTCGGGCAGCGAATCCGTGCCTGCCCGGACGGCGGCGAAAGCCGCCCGGATCAGCCTCGTCCCAGGGCTGGGGGCGAGCCGGGCCATATGCCGGCCGAAATCCGCCAACGATGTGGGCGCTTGTTGGCGCCGGACCAGGACGTCGCCCATTTGCACCGCCTGCAGCCAGGCTCGGCGCCTTTCTGTGTTGAATCGTCCCCGCTGAATGGGAAGGAGTTGGGGGTCGATCTCCCATGGATCCCTTAGGGCTAAGTGCCGGACGGCATCGACCCAGCATTGGCGCAGATCGGCCACGGGAATTTGACCCGGCGTGAGCCATGCGGCCGGTGGCTCGCCGTTGAACAGGTGAGTCACAACTCCGGGGCGCCTGTGCCGCCGACCGGCTCCTTTGGGCATTAGCAAGTGGACGTTCGCGGCGGCCTCGCGTTCGTTTCGGGCGGGCAGGGGCAGGCCCGCGAGGGCGAAGCCCGTCACCCCGGTGGCCATTGAGCCGGGTGG
This sequence comes from Bifidobacteriaceae bacterium, assembly GCA_031281585.1. Lineage (NCBI taxonomy): Bacteria > Bacillati > Actinomycetota > Actinomycetes > Bifidobacteriales > Bifidobacteriaceae > Bifidobacteriaceae bacterium. The sequence continues at coordinate 1,849 of JAITFE010000117.1, forward strand.
CGCCGCCGCGAGCGCCGCGCTGACCCTGTTGACGAGCGAGTCCGGGTCGTCGCCCGGCTCCAGGTAGAAGCCAACGGCCATCCGCGTCCCCTCGCGCCGCACTTGACGCGCCTGCCAGTCGGTCAAACCCGCCGTCTCCCTGATCGCGTTCATTGACCCAATATTCACCTCGGAGCCGCCACAAGAGACCCTCGCGGCGGCTTGTCTCACCGCTGGCCGACACCACCCGGCCGGTGGTGTCGTTCGCGGATGTGCCGTGGCGCTTGCAGTTCCCGGGCCATCGGCGTTTGCGCTGGTCAGCTGGATGGGCGGGTCCGGCCGCGGCGGCCGGGGTCACCTGGGAACGACACCACCAAGCTGGTGGAGTCGACGAGCGGCGCGAAGGGCGGCCCTTGAAGGATGGACGCCCGTCAAGACCCCCAGGCTGAAGGGGAGACACCGCAGCCGGGATCGCTAGCGAAGTCAAGCCGACGGCCCCCTCGCATAGGGCGCGGAACAGCCTGCGCATCGAGCGTTCCGACCATGTGAGCGACGGCCCCCTCGCATAGGGCGCGGAAAGGCGCCAGCAGGCGCGCCCGGTCCCGAGTCCTCTTGACGTCGAGTAAAATAGAGAAAAGCGCGGTGCATACAGCCCAAGTCAAGGCTCGAACGAGGAATGAGAAGAATGACGAAAATAAAGGTTGCGGCTCCGGTGGTCGAACTCGATGGCGATGAGATGACCCGGATCATCTGGCACTTCATCAAGGATCGCCTGATCCTTCCCTATCTGGACATCGACCTGAGGTACTACGACCTGTCGATTGAGAACCGCGACGCGACCAACGACCAAGTCACGGTCGACTCGGCGAATGCGATCAAGCAGCACGGCGTGGGCGTCAAGTGCGCCACGATCACCCCGGACGAGGCGCGGGTGCAGGAGTTCGGGCTGAAGAAGATGTGGAAGTCGCCCAACGGCACGATCCGCAACATTCTGGGCGGCGTGGTTTTCCGCGAGCCGATCATCATCTCGAACGTGCCCCGGTTGGTGCCGGGCTGGACCAAGCCGATCGTGATCGGCCGCCACGCTTTCGGCGACCAGTACAAGGCGACCGACTACCGGACCGACAAGGGCGGCAAAGTAATGCTGTCCTTCATCCCGGACGACGGCTCCAAACCAGTCGAACTTGAGGTGGTGCGCCTCCCGGAGGAGGGCGGCGTCATCCTGGGGCAATACAACTTCACGGACTCAATCAGGGACTTCGCGCGGGCTTGCTTCGCCTACGGGCTCCAGCGCGGCTACCCCGTCTACCTGTCGACCAAGAACACCATCCTGAAAAGGTACGACGGCGCGTTCAAGGACATCTTCGCAGCCATCTACGAGGACGAATACAAAGCCCGGTTCGAGGCGGCCGGCCTCATCTACGAGCACCGCCTGATCGACGACATGGTCGCCAGCGCCCTCAAATGGGAGGGCGGCTACCTGTGGGCGTGTAAGAACTACGACGGCGACGTGCAGTCAGACACGGTGGCTCAGGGCTTCGGATCGCTGGGTCTGATGACGTCCGTGCTGATGACCCCGGACGGCAAGACGGTGGAGGCGGAGGCCGCCCACGGCACCGTCACCAGGCATTACAGGCTGCACCAGCAGGGCAAGCCGACCTCGACCAACCCGATCGCCTCCATCTTCGCCTGGACCGGCGGTCTGAAGCACCGCGGCAAGCTCGATTCCACCCCGGAGGTGACCGGCTTCGCCGAGGCCTTGGAGGACACCATCATCAAGACGGTCGAGTCCGGCCAGATGACCAAGGACCTCGCCATGCTGATCGGCCCGGACCAGCCCTGGCTGACCACGGAGGATTTCCTGGCTGCGCTTGACGAGGGCCTGCAGGCCCGCCTCGCGGTGTAGCCGGCCAGAGCGCCTATGCCCGATGCCGTCCGGTCGCCCGGGCAGCCCCCGTCGCGACCGTGCTCGCCGTCTTCGAATGCAAGCGGTTCCACCGTCGAAGGGTGCCGGAGCCGATGCCCGGATCGGCCAAGTCTTGGGCCGGGTCCGGTGCGGTGGTGATGCTGGACTCCGCTGGGGCCAAGCCGGACGTCGGGTCATCACGGGCGTCCAGGGAGGACGGCATGTCGTGGGCGCCACGTCCCGGTACCTCATCGGGGTCGCCAGGATCGCCTCCTGCCGTCCTTTTGCTGACGATTATTCCATCGGCACGGATGCGGATCATCGCTGAGGGGGTGCTGGATCAGCCGCCGAGGAGGACGCCGTTCCTCCGCGGTGAAGTGGGAATCATTCGGTGGCGACGGCCGGGCGGCGCTAGCGGAAGACCACGGTCCGGGTGCCGTTGATCAGGACGCGGTGTTCGGCGTGCCAGCGGACTGCTCGCGCGAGGGCCCGGCGCTCCACGTCTTCACCCAGGTGCCCCAGGTCCTCGACGCTGATCGAGTGGTCGACCCGCTCGACGTCCTGCTCAATGATCGGGCCCTCGTCCAGTGCGGCGGTGACGTAGTGGGCTGTGGCCCCGATCAGTTTGACGCCGCGGGCGTAGGCCTGGGCGTAGGGGCGGGCCCCCTTGAAGGAGGGCAGGAACGAATGGTGGATGTTGATCGCCCGGCCGGCCAGGAAGTCGCAGAGGTCGTTGCTCAGGATCTGCATGTAGCGGGCCAGCACCACCAACTCCACGTCTAGGCTGACCACCAGGTCTTTCAGTTGGGCCTCCGCTTGGACCTTGGTGTCCTTGGCGACTGGCACGTGGTGGAACGCCAGGCCGTAGAAGTCGGCCACCGGCTTCAACTCGAGGTGGTTGGAAACCACCGCCACGATCTCAATGGGCAGGCGCTCCTGCTGGCGGCGGTAGGCCAAATCGATCAGGCAGTGGGCGGCCTTGGAGACCATCACGATGGTGCGCACGGGGCGCCCCACGACGTCCAAACGCCAGTCCATGGCGAATCGCTCGGCCACCGGCAGAATCACCGCGTCGAGCACGCGCCGGTCGACCGGCGCCTGAACCTGGACGCGCATGAAAAACCGCCCCGACTCCGAGTCCCCGTATTGCTGCGATTCGGTGATGTTGCCGCCGATCGCCGCCAACGCCCCGGAGACGGCATGCACAATGCCGGGCCTGTCCGGGCAGGACAGGGTCAGCACCCAATGGGCGCCTTGGCCGTCCGGCGAATCGCCGGGGGCCGGGGCCGGGGGAGCGGTCCGCGAATCGCGGGGGGAAGCCGAGTCTGAGGTTGCCACGGTCCCCAATGCTATTGCCCTGGGGCGCCGGGCGCCCGCCGCGCGTTCGCGCGCGGGGTAGGCCGCCCGCCAAGCCGCCAGTGCCGTCCGCGTGGTTTCACGGGTTCCCCCGAGGGCCCCCAGGTCCCCAAGCCGCCGATGCCGTCCGGCCCAGTCGCGCGGGTTCCCGTCAGCCAGCCCGTCTCTTCGCCCGCCTGCGGGTTCCCGCCCCGTCTGCGGGCGCGGATTGGCACCCGGGCGGCAACACCCCCAAGTACCGAAGTCGGGTGTGGGACAATGCCCTTCGTGTCTGAATCAGTCTCACCCCTTGACCAAGCCGGGCTGGACCGGCTGGCGGGCCAAGCCACTCAGGCGGCGGCGGGGGCCGCCAACCTGGAGGACCTGGGCCGGCTGCGCCGCCAGTGGACGGGCGACCAAAGCGCCATGGCCCAGGCCAACCGGTCCATCAAAGAACTCCCAGGGCCGGACCGGGCCCAGGCGGGCAAGAACATGGGCGCGGTCAAGAAGGCCGTTTTCGCAGCGTTCGACCAGCGCCGGGAGACGCTGGAACGCGCGGCGGCGGCGGACCAACTGGGCAAAGAGACGGTCGACGTCACCCTGCCGACCGAGCGCCGCACGCCGGGCGCCCGCCATCCGCTGGAACTGACCCAGGAGCGCATCGCCGACATTTTCACGGCCATGGGCTGGACCATCGCCGAAGGGCCGGAACTTGAGGCGGAATGGTTCAACTTCGACGCCCTCAACTTCGGCCCGGACCACCCGGCCCGCCAAATGCAGGACACCTTCTTCATAGACCCGCCGGGAAGCGGCCTGGTCATGCGCACGCACACCAGCCCGGTCCAGGCCCGCGTGCTGCTCAGCCGCGGCGCGCCCTGCTATGTGGCGGTCCCGGGCAAGGTCTTCCGCACGGACGAGTTGGACGCCACCCACACGCCGGTGTTCCACCAGGTCGAAGGCCTCGCGGTGGACAAGAACCTGACGATGGCGGACCTCAGGGGCACGTTGGACCACCTGGCGGACGCCATGTTCGGCGAGGGCGTCACAACCAGGCTGCGGCCGTCGTTCTTCCCTTTCACCGAGCCCAGCGCGGAAATGGACTTGCTGTGCTTCGCTTGCCGGGGCGCGGACCCGACCTGCCGGACCTGCGGCGGCTCGGGCTGGATCGAGTGGGGCGGCTGCGGGATGGTGGACCCGAATGTGCTGGTCGCCTGCGGAGTGGATCCGACCGAATACCAGGGTTTCGCGTTCGGGATGGGCATTGAGCGGACGCTGATGTTCCGGAACGGTGTGAAGGACATGCGCGACATGGTCGAGGGCGACATCCGCTTCTCGCTGAACTACGGGGTGGAAATCTGATGTTGATCCCATTGCCTTGGCTGGCCGAGTTCACGCCGCTTCAGGGCCGCGACGGCGAGCAGGTGGCCGCCGCCCTGGTCTCGGTCGGGTTGGAGGAAGAGACTATCCACGGCTCCGGCGTGACGGGTCCGCTGGTGGCCGGAAAAGTGCTGGAAGCCCAAGCGGAGCCGCAAAAGAACGGCAAGACCATCAACTGGTGCCAAGTCGACGTGGGGGAGGAACACGGCGGCGTGCGCGGCATCGTCTGCGGCGCCCATAACTTCCAAGCGGGCGACAAAGTGGTGGTGGCGCTTCCCGGCGCGGTGCTGCCGGGGCCGTTCCCCATCACGGCCCGCAAGACCTACGGCCACGTGTCGGACGGCATGATCTGTTCCGCCCGCGAATTGGGCTTGGGGGAGGACCATTCCGGCATCATTGTGCTCTCCCGCCTGGGGCTGGACCCGGCGCCGGGCCAAGACATGATCCCGCTGCTGCACCTGGATGAGCAGACGGTCGAGGTCAACGTCACCCCCGACCGCGGCTACTGCTTCTCAATCCGGGGGGTCGCCCGCGAGTTCTCGCACGCCACTGGCGCGCCTTTCGCCGACCCGGCGTTGGTCGCCACGCCGCCCGCCACGCCGAACGGTTTTGGCGTCGAGTTGGACGATGCCGCCCCCATCCACGGCCAGCCCGGTTGCGACCGGTTCGTGGCCCGGGTGGTGCGTGGTTGCGCCGCGTCCAAGCCCTCGCCGGAGTGGATGCAGCGGCGCCTGACCCAGTCCGGGATGCGGCCCATCTCCTTGGCCGTGGATGTGACCAACTACGTCATGTTGGAGTTGGGCCAGCCGCTCCACGCCTATGACCTGCACGGAGTGGCCGAGCCGATCGTGGTCCGCCGCGCCCGCCCCGGCGAGCGCCTGGTCACGTTGGATGACGTGGACCGGGCCCTCGACCGGGAGGATCTGCTGATCACCGATTCGCCGGACGGCGAACGGGCCGGCCGGGTCCTCGGTTTGGCGGGCGTGATGGGCGGCGCCTCGTCGGAGGTCGCCGAGCAGACCCGCGACCTGCTGATCGAGGCCGCCCATTTCGATCCCGTGACGGTGGCCCGGACCTCGCGGCGCCACAAGCTCGGCTCGGAGGCGGCCAAGCGCTTCGAGCGGGGCGCGGACCCCGAGTTGCCGCCCAAAGCGGCTCAGCGCGTGGTCGACTTGCTGATCGAGTACGGCGGCGGCGAGGCGGACGCGGCCGTGACGGACGTCGGCCGCCCCGCCCCGGTCCCGCCGATCGCTTTCGACCCGGCCTACCCGTCCCGGTTGGTCGGGGTCGCCTACACCCCGGAGCGGGTGCGCCAGGTTTTGGAGGAGATAGGTTGCCAGGTGCACGATGCCGCCGGGTCGCCTCTCGCCCCGCCCGCCGCGCCTCAGCCCGCCCCAGTCGGGGACGGCGCGGCCGACCCGGGCGTGGCCGCAAGCCGAGGCGTGTTCGCTGGGGCCGCAGGCCTAGATGTGGCGGCTGGGGCCGCAAGCCCAACCGTGGCGACAGGGCCCGCAAGCCCAATTGTGTCGGCTCCGGCCGCAAGCCCAATTGTGTCGGCCGGGGCCACAAGCCCAATTGTGTCGGCTGGGGCCGCAAGCCCAATTGTGTCGGCTCGGGCCGCAAGCCCGACCGTGGCCGCTGGGGCCGCAATCCCGACTGTGGCCGTTGAGGCCGGTGTGGCCACCAAGCCCGGCGCGGCCGGACCTGCCGCTCCTCCCGGCGCCGGACCCTGGGTGGTCATCCCGCCCAGTTGGCGCCCGGACCTGACCAGGGCGGTCGACCTGGTCGAGGAGGTCGCCCGGATTGACGGCTACGCCAAGATCCCGTCCGCGCTGGCGAGCGCTCCGGCTGGCGGCGGACTTACGAAGTCGCAGCGGCTGCGCCGGTCGGTCGCCCGCTCGTTGGCCGATTTCGGCCTGGTCGAAGTCCTGAGCTACCCGTTTGTGGGGACGGCCGTGTTCGACGCGCTTGGCTATGGCGAGGAGGACCCAAGGCGCCGCGCGGTGCGCCTGGCCAACCCGCTGGACGCGGCCGTGCCGCTGCTGCGCACCCAGGTTCTTCAGACCCTGCTCGGCGCGGCCCGGCGGAACGCCGCGCGGGGCCTGGCCGACGCGGGCCTGTTCGAGATCGGCCTTGTCACCCACGCGGGGGCGGTTCAAACGCGCGCGCCCATCCCGCGCGTGGACGCGCGGCCGTCGAATGAGGAACTGGCCCAGGTGATCCAGGCCGTGCCGGACCAACCGCGCCACGCCGCCGGAGTCTTGATGGGCTATCGGGTGCGCCCGGGGGTTTGGGGGGCGGGCCGGGCGGCCGATTGGGCCGATGCGGTCGAAGCGGCGAAGACCTTGGGCCGGGCCGTCAACGTGGAGTTGACGGCCTCCCAGGCTCAAGAGGCGCCCTTCCATCCCGGCCGTTGCGCCCGCCTGACGGCTGGCGAGGGGGTTGTCGTTGGGCACGCCGGCGAACTGCACCCGGCTGTGGTGCGCGAGTTCGGCCTGCCGGAGGGCGCGGTGGCGTTCGAAGTCGACTTGGACCGGTTGATCGAGTTGGCGCCCGTGACGGTTCCGGCGACCCCCGTCTCGCCGCAACCGCTGGCCAAGGAAGATCTAGCCTTTGTGGTTCCGCGCTCGCTGCCGGCGGCCGATTTGGTGGAGGCGGTCCGCGCCGGCGCCGGCCCGCTGGTCGAGGACGCCTTCGTCTTCGACGTCTACCAGGGCGGCCAAATCCCGCAGGACAAGAAGTCGGTGGCGATCGCGCTCAGGCTGCGGGCTGGCGACCACACCCTCACGCCGGAGGAGATCGCCGCCGCGCGGGCTGGGGCCATCAAACAGGCCGGCCGGCTCGGGGCCGAACTGCGGGCCTGACGGCCCGTTCGGAGCGGCGGAGGCCTGCCGGTGGCGAAGCGCAAAGGGGCCAGGCACGCGCACAAGGGCGCCCAGCCCCTGGGCGCGGACCTCGCCTTCGCCCGCATTGACGACGAGAGCTCCATTTTCCGCTGGCACATGGCCCGGCATGGCGACGCGGTCCTGACCGAGTTTCCGGGCCTGCTGGCCCGCTTGGCCCAAGGACCAGCCGGAGTGGCCCTGATCTTCGAGGGTGATAGAGCGGTGGGGCTGGTGGCCTGGCGGCCGGAGCGGGGCGAGGAGGGCGCGGCCGAATTGCTGGCCCACCACGCCTCCGGGCCTGGCCTGGACCAGGCCCGGCTGGCGGCCTTTGTCCACGGGCCCAACGGCCCTCTCGCGGCTGACGGAATCACCCGCCTTTGGGCTGTGGCCGAGGTAAAGCACCAGGTGAAGCGCTTGCGCGAGGCAGGCTACGGAATAGACGGCCAGGCCCAGCCGGCAAGGCCGGCCCTAACACGCCTGCACCGCCCGGTCGAAATAGGTACCGTCCCCATTTCCAACCGGTCGAAATAGGTACCGTCCCCGTTTCTGGCCGGTTCTGAATCGGTTGGGGCTACCAGCCGATTCCCACCTGGTATTTGCCGGAGACGCCCGCGCCGCTGTTGTTGGGGTAGAAGTAGAGCTTCTTGGTCGATTCGTCCCGGCCCATGATGTCCGCGAAGCGGTTGCCGTTCACGTCCGCTCCGGCGACCAGGAGGTAGCCGCCCCAGCCGGAGCCGGCCTGGCGCCTCGCGCCGAAGTTTGAGTTCCCCAGGCCGGGGTAGAGCCACAGGACCCCGCCGGGGTCAATCCCGAAGAGGTCGCCCACGCCGTCCCCGTTGAAGTCGCCCGCCGAATAGGCCTTGTAGCTCTTCCAACCCGAGCCGGCCTGGGTCCGGCCGCCGCAGACGCCCGGATCCCCGCAGCCCTTCCAGGTCCACAGCGTCCCGTTCGAGTCGATCCCCAAGAGGTCGGGCCAGCCGTCCCCCGAGATGTCGGCCACGGGGATGGCACGCCAACCCTGCCAGCCGCTGCCGATCACGACCGGATCCGCCAGGGTCCCGCCGGGGCCGCCGCGCCGAAGGTAAAGGTACCCGGCGGGATCAATGGTGATGACGTCGCCGTAACCGTCGCGGTTCCAGTCGCCGGCGCCGTGGACGCGGTGCCCTTTCAGCCCGGTGGCCAGCAGCCGGTTGGCCGCGAACACGTCGCGTCCGCCGGAATTGACGAACGGGTACATGACCAGCCGTCCCTCCGGGTCAAGCGCGATCACGTCGCCGCGGCCGTCGCCGGTCAGGTCTGACGTCAGAACAATGTCGGTGAAGGGCGTTGTGACCGGCGTGGTCTGGCCGACGGGCGCTGTCACCGCCGTGATGGTGAAGTGGGCGGATTTCAGGCCGAACGCGTTCCGGATGGTTTCCGCTCCGGTGATGGTCTTGGCGCTGCCGTTGGTGGCCTTCGCCACGATGGTTTTGGCGCTGCCGCCCCCCGTCTTGGCCGTGATCGCGACCGAGGCCACGTCTGGCAGGCCGAAGATGGCTTTCATTTCGGCCTGCGTCTTGGTCACCTTCCAGGCTTTGATCGAATCCGGCACCCCGGCGGCCACCGACCACGGGTCGGCCTTGGCGACCGAGTAAGGGAGCGTGCCTCCCCAAATGTCGGACGATGCTTCGATGGAGCCGCCGTTGGCGGCGCTGTAGTTGGCGGAGATGGGTGACCCGCCGTACATGATCATGGCTCCGATGGAGCCGGTCGGGGCGTCGGCGTTGACGGCGGCGACCCACCGGGCCCCCCAGCCGCCGGCCTCGGTCTCTTTGGACCGGCCCACGTAGGCCTGCGACCGGGTGTCCGAATAGACCTCGCAGTTGCAGCCGCTCTTGTACGGCTGCTTCGCGGCGTAGGTGCGGCTGGCCGTCGCCTGCGCCCGCAGCGCCGCGGACTCCCAGGAGGAGGGGACCTCACCCAGCCCGTAGATGTATTCGCGGGCCAGCCCCATGGTGGCGATCAAGTTGACTTTGCCGTCTATCACCGTCGCGGTCAGCGTGCCGCGGCAGTAGCCGCCCGAGCCGCTGGACCCGTCGACCGTCACGTAGCCGGAGCAGTCGGCGGCGCCGTTCCAGGCCAGGTTGAACTGCCGGGCGGTCTTGGCCGCGCCCACGCCGTTCGCCACGATGTTGGCGCCGGAGACGCTCAAAGTGACCGCCGTTCCCTTCGCCACGGTTGCCGCCGCGCCCCCGGCGGGGGTCAGGGTGCCGGCAGCGCCGGCGTAGCGGACAACTACGGACGCGGCCTGCCTCAACTGCACCCTGATGCTGCCGAGGGTCTGGTTCGTGATGGTGACGCCGGGATAGTAGAAGCGCAGGATGGTGCCGGCGCTCTGGCCGGCTTTGGCCATCTCCTGGGCCCCGTACTGGGACATGCCGACCCCGTGGCCCCAGCCCGACCCGGCAATGGAGAAGCTGGCCGGCGGGGCGGCCTGGGCGGGTTCGGACCCGGTCGGAATTATCAGGCCGGCGGTGGCAACGGCTCCGGCGCACGCCAACCAGGCAAGCCGCCTGAGCGGCTGCCGATGGCTATTTGGGGAAGATCGCATTTCGGCTCGTTTCAATTGTTGGTCTGGCGCGGCCAACTCCGGCCGCGCAGCCCGCCTACAGATAAAGCACGATTTTACCCTGACTTTGGCGTGATTCGAGGGCTTCGTGCGCATTGGCCGCATCGGCCAACGGGAAACGGGCGCCAATCGAGACTCTCAGGGCGCCATCCGCCACCGCTCCGAAGACTCGTTCGGCCCGTTCCCGCAGTTCAGCGGGGGTGGCGGTGTAGTCGCCCAGTTTTGGACGCGTCAGGTAGAGCGAGCCGTGCGCGTTCAGCTCCTGGGGGTCGAAGGGCGGAACTTGCCCGGAAGCCCCGCCGTAGAGCACCGCCATGCCCCGGCGTCGCAGGCTTGCCAGCGTGGCCGCGAAGGTGTCGCGCCCGATGCCGTCGTACGCGACGTGCGCCCCCTCGCCGTTCGTCAACTCCCGCACTCGGGCGGGCAGTTCGGTGGTCAGGTCGGCCAAGGTCGCCAGGTTGACGATCGCCTCGGGTGCCACGCCAAGCCCCGCCACCGCCTCCACTTTGGCGGCGGAGCCGACGGTGGCGATCACGGTGGCGTCCGCGGCCAAGGCCATCTGGGTGGCCAGTTGGCCCACGCCGCCGGCGGCGGCGTAGATGAGGGCCGTGTCCAGGGGCCCGAGCGGATAGGTCGACCTGGTCAAGTAGTCGGCAGTCAAGCCCTGGAGGGGCACGGCGGCGGCGATGTCGAGCGTCAGCCCAGGCGGCACGGGCAGCAACTGGACGGCATCGACCACCGCGTATTCGGCGTAGGACCCGGTGGCGGAACTGGCCCAGGCGACTTGGTCGCCGACCGCGAAATCGGCCACGTCCGGGCCGAGCGCGGCGATGGCGCCGGCACCCTCGGAGCCGGGGATGTGCGGGAACGGCACCTTGTAGACGCCCGAACGGCGGTAGGTGTCGATGAAATTGACGCCGGCCGCCGCCACTTTGACCAGCACTTGGCCGGGGCCGGGTTCGGGCTGAGGGGTTTCGGTCAGGCGGAGGGCGGCGGCGCCGCCGGGACGGTTCACAATGATCGCGCGCACGCGACCAGAATAGGGCGGGCACGCGGGGCCTGGCCGGGGAGGGTCCGCTCCCCCGTCGCTGTCTCACTATTTGGACATGCGGTTACAGACGCGGATTCCCGAGGTAGGGTCCCTTGTAATTGCGCCCTGTTTGGGGTATGCGAACAGATCAAGCGTCGAAGGATTGCACATGGCCACAAGCGCCGCCACGCCGGACCGCCAACAGTGGTCCGGCCAGCTCGGGTTCATCATATCGGCTATCGGCTCGGCCGTCGGTCTGGGCAACATCTGGCGTTTTCCGGGCGTGGCCTATGAGAACGGCGGCGGCGCGTTCATGATCCCGTATCTGGTCGCCCTCCTGACCGCGGGCATCCCGATCCTGTTCCTGGACTACGCGCTGGGCCACCGCTTCCGGGGGAGCCCGCCGCTGGCGTTCCGGCGACTGGGCGCCAAGCTGGGGCGGTGGGTCGAGTCGATCGGCTGGTTCCAGGTCATGATCTGCTTCTTCATCGCGATCTACTACGCGGCCATCCTGGCCTGGGCCGCCTCCTACTTCGTGTTCTCCTTTGGCCTCAAATGGGGTGACGACACGGCGGGCTTCCTGTTTGAGAAGTACCTCCAAACCGACGGCGCGACCGGCGGCTTCCTCGCGCCCGTGGCGGGCGTGTTGATCCCGCTCGCCATAATCTGGGTGGTGGCGATCATCGTCATGGCGTTGGGCGTGAGAAAGGGCGTCGAGGTGGCGAACACCATCGCCATCCCCGTCCTGGTGATCGCGTTCGGGATCCTGGTGGTCCGGGCGCTCTTCCTGCCCGGCGCGGGCGACGGGGTGAACTCGCTGTTCACGCCCGATTTCGCGGCTCTGGCCAAACCCGAGGTCTGGGTCGCCGCCTACGCCCAGATCTTCTTCTCCCTGTCGATCGCCTTCGGGATCATGCTGACCTACGCCTCCTACCGCAAGCGGCGGTCCAACCTGACCAGCCCGGGGCTGGTGGTGGCCTTCGCGAACTCCTCGTTCGAGATCATGGCCGGCCTGGGCGTGTTCTCCATCCTCGGTTTCATGGCCCACGAGAACGGCCAAACCATGGAGGAGCTGGCCAAGAGCACCTCAATCAAGGGCATTGGGCTCTCCTTCATCACCTTCCCTAAGGTGATCGCGGAACTGCCCGGCTCCGCGCTGTTCGGAGCGCTGTTCTTCGGGTCGCTGCTGCTGGCCGGCTTCACGTCCCTGATTTCGATCCTTCAGGTAATCTCCGGCGCCCTCCAGGACAAGTTCAGGTGGTCGGAGGCCAAGTCCGCGCTCGTGATGGGGGTGCCTGTGGCGGCCATCTCGCTGGTGGCCTTCGGCACCAAGGCGGGGTTGCCCAACCTGGACGTGGTCGACAAGTACACCAACGAAGTCGGGATTGTGCTATCCGCCGTCGTCATGATGGCGGTGACCATGTGGGGCTACCGGAAGGGGAACGAACTCTCGTTCCACCTGTCGGTCCTCTCGACCTTCAAAGTGGGGCGCGTCTGGCGCTTCTTGGTCGCGGTGGTCTCGCCGCTTGTCTTGGCATACACCTTGGTGCTGACGGTGATCGGCCTGTTCAAGGAGCCCTACGAGGGCTACGACTGGGGGCTGCTGTACGCGGCCGGCTGGGGCGTGATCGCCGCTTGCGTGGTGGCAGCGCTCGCGTTTGCGCTGGTGCCGTGGCGCCACGACCCATTGGATTTCAAGGTCTATCCGGCCTACGCCGCGCCCCAGGCGCGCGGGAACCGCCTGGGGGCGGACGGTCCGGCCGGCGAATCGCGACTCGCGGAAAGGGTGTGAGCCAACATGACCGCGCCAGCCATCTTGATGCTGATCGTCGCTCTGGCGGTGGTGCCGGGGGGCCTCGTTGCCTCGACGGTGTTCCTGTCCGTCAAGCCGGAGCTGCCGGAGTATCCGGCGTTGCCGCCCGGCTTGACGGACTGACGCCGGGGGGCCCGCGACCTTAGGCTGCGAACCCCCCGGCGACCAGAATCCCTAGTACCCGGCCTCGTGGTACTTCTCGACGACCCAGGCGGGCACGCGGCCGCGCTTGGAGACCTTGATCCCATTGGAATCGGCCCAGGCGCGGACGGCGGCGGGGTCAAAGGCGACGGCGCCAGCTGGGGCAGAACCGGAGCCCGGACGCTTGGAGCCCGGGCGGCGGCCAACTTTGGCGTACGGTTCGAGGAAGGCGCGCAGTTCGGCGGCGTGCGCGTCGTTGAGGTCGATTGTGTAATTGATGCCGTCGAGGCCGAACTCGACGGTTGCGGTGGCGGGGGTTTGGTCTAGGTCGTCAAGCAACTCGACAACTACCCGTTGTGCCATAGAAATCAGTTCCCCTTACTATTTGTCGTTCCAAGCGGTTGTGTGGACATCATAAACCTAGTCTCATGCCAACAGGCCCATGATCTGGCCAAGAAGGATTTTCGTGACCATCGCGCCAGGATAGACCAATGCGTAACCGAGTGCGACCCGGGAATCCGCGTTTGTCTTCGCATTCGCGAAAGCTAGGACCGCCGGCTGGGTCTGGACGCCCGCCTCCATGCCGCTGAGGCGGGTCCCGCCAATCTTGAAGAACCGGCGCATAACGAAGTACATGCCGGCTCCCAGGAATGTTGTGATTATGGCCCCGAGGCAGAGGATCTTCAGCCACTCGCCCGAGGCGAAGGCGCTGGCGATTTGGGTTCCGGCCGCGACCCCCGCCTGGGAAAGAAACATTAACAATCCGAGCTCGGAAATGGCTTGCGATGAAGACGTCGGCATGGTCGTGACAAAAGGCCCAACCCGGCCCAGGCGGCCGAAGACAAGTCCAATGAGCAGCGTGCCGGCGGCCGAGCCGAGTTTGAAGGTAAAGCCGCCCAACGGGACCGGGATCAAGCCGAGGGCTATGCCGAGGCCCAAGCCGATCGCGAACCCGACCGGATTAATGTCGGCCAGGCCCCGGGCGGAATCGCCAAAGTACTTCGACAGCGCGTCCATCCGCTCGCGCGAGGCCACCACGCGGACCCGGTCGCCGGTTTGGAGAACCAAACCGGGTTCGGCGATCATGTCGACGTCGCCGCGCCTCACCCGGATGATCCGGGCCGAGAACCGCTCCTCAAGGTCAAGCTCTTCGATGGTGCGGCCGGCGAGCATCGGGTTGGAGACGGTGATCCGGCGAAAGTCCAGGTAGCGGCGGTCGGAGATGAGGTCGTGGGAGGATTGGTGACCCAGTTCGCGGGTGACCGCCTTGACCGCCTCGGCTGGTCCGACCACCGTCACCAGGTCGTCCCGGCGGAGCACGTCCTCCTCGGAGACGGCGAGGATGGGGTTGTGCTCGCCGTGGCGCACCCGGGCGAATTTGATGTGGTCTTCATAACGCTCCTCCAATCCGGCGATTGACGGCATGGAGTCGGTTTCGACCCTAATGGTGCGGGAAACCAGCGGCGCCGGGGCGTCCAGGTCCTTCGGCGCTTGGCGCAGCGCCATTTGCGCGAAGAAGAGCATTCCCAAGACGCCGAAAACGTACGCGACCGCGTAGCCGATTGTCGGCGCATTGGCGTCGCCGGAGGCGGAGCGAACGGCGGCGAGCATGGGCGTATTCGTAACCGCCCCGGATAAGGTGCCCCCGACGGTGGTCCCGTCCAAGCCGAGGACCTTCCCGCCGCCGTACGCGATCCCGGCGCAAGCCGCCAATAGGGCCATCATCGCCAAAATGGTCCGCCAACCGGTCCTAATGGAGGCGAAAAAGTTTGAGCCTGAGAGAACTCCGACCGTGTAGGTGAACAGAACCAGACCAAAGGTCCCCAGAATTTCAAGGTGCTCCAGGGGCATCTCCACCTCGATGGAGGTCCCCCAGGCGGAGAACCCGATGGCGATGAACAAGACCATGGCGGCGGCGACGGCCACTCCCTTGATCCTGATTTCGCCCAACGCGGAACCGATCCCGACCAAAATGAACATCAGCAGCACGGGCTGTCCCGCCAGGAACTCGACTACGGCAGTCATGCCAGTCACCGTACCTCTGGGCGACGGGGTCCAGGCGCTCACTTTCGTCCCGGTCTCGCTCGGGCGCCCGCGTCGGCCGGGCCTGGTGTCCACAATATGGACGTTTGGTTCCGAGTGGCGGGCGGAGGGATTAGGCTAGCGGGCGTGCAACAGAACGTCGTAGTAAACCAGCGCGTGGCGTAGCCGCTCGAAGGTTTGCCACGCGCACCCTCCCGCCGTAAGGGCCGGAGGGTTTTTTGTTGCCACAGGCGAAGCGAAAGGACAGGTCATGACAGAGCCAAAGCCGGCTCCTCCCGGCGGCAGATCACCCCAGCGCCTCACCGGCGCCGAATCGATTGTCAAAACCCTGGAGGCGCTCGGCGTAGAGGTCATCTTCGGGATTCCAGGCGGCACCATCCTGCCCACCTACGACCCGCTCTACGCCTCGAAGATCCGCCACGTCCTGGTGCGCCACGAACAAGGCGCGGGGCATGCCGCCACCGGCTACGCCGCCTCCTCAGGGCAGGTCGGCGTCTGCATGGCCACCTCCGGGCCGGGTGCCACCAACCTGATCACCGCGCTGGCCGACGCGAACATCGACTCGGTCCCGGTCCTCGCCATCACCGGCCAGGTGGGCGCGCAGGCGATCGGCACAGACGCCTTCCAGGAGGCGGACATCGTTGGCGCGACCATGCCGCTGACGAAGCACTCTTTCCTGGTCAAAGACGCCGCCCAGATCGCTCCGGCGATTTCCGCCGCCTATCACATAGCCCGCAGCGGGCGGCCGGGGCCGGTCCTGGTGGACATCACCAAGTCCGCGCAGACCGAGTCGACCGACTGGCGGTGGCCCGTCAAGATGGACCTGCCAGGCTACAAGCCGGTGACCAAGCCGCACTTGAAACAGGTCCGGCAGGCCGCCCAGGCCCTGGCGGAGGCCAAACGCCCCGTCATCCTGGCCGGCGGCGGGATTGTCCGGGCCGGCGGGCGCGCCAAGCGCGATTTGGCCAAGCTGGTCGACCGTTCCGGCGCGCCGGTCGTCATAACTCTGATGGGGGTGGGCTCGCTGCCGGACTCCCACCCGGCCAACTTGGGCATGGGCGGCATGCACGGCTCGGTCCCGGCGGTGGCGGCGCTGCAGGGCGCAGACCTGATCGTGGCGATCGGCTCGCGCTTCGACGACCGGCTGACCGGCGACCTGACCACCTTCGCGCCGCGCGCCAAACTGGTCCACGCCGACATCGACCCGGCGGAGATCGGCAAGAACATCCCCGTGGACATCCCGATTGTGGGCGACGCGGCCCAGGTTCTGGCGGAACTGGCGGAATTGGCCGGCGCCTGGGACGCCAAACCCGACTACCGGCACTGGTGGGATTACCTCAACGGCCTGCGCGAAAGCTACCCGCCCGGCTATGACGAGCCCAGCGACGGGCGCCTGGCCCCGCAATATGTGATCGAGCGGCTGTCCGCGCTCGCCCCACAGGATGCGATCTTCGCCTCCGGGGTGGGCCAGCACCAAATGTGGGCGCAGCAGTTCCTGGACATCTCGGGCGGACGTCAGCTCCTCAACTCGGGCGGCCTGGGGACCATGGGCTACGCGGCCCCCGCCGCCATGGGCGCCCAGGTGGCCAACCCCGACCGCCAGGTTTGGGCGGTGGACGGCGACGGCTGCTTCCAGATGACCGGACATGAGCTGGTCACCTGCGCGCTGAACGGGATTGGGATCAAGGTCGCGCTGATCAACAACTCGTCGCTGGGCATGGTCCGCCAATGGCAGACCCTGTTCTACGGCCAGCGCTACTCGAACACCGACCTGCACACTGGCGATGACACGGCGATGATCCCCGACTTCGTCAAGCTTGCGGACGCCTACGGCTGCGCCGCCCTGCGCTGCGCCGCCGCCGAGGACGTGGACCAGGTCATCAAGCAGGCCATGGCGATAAACGACCGCCCCGTCCTGATCGATTTCCAGGTCTCCAGGGACGCCCAGGTCTGGCCCATGATTGCCGGCGGGGCCTCCAACGACACCATTGAATACGCCCGCGGACTGGCCCCCGCCTTCGAACGCGACGAATTCTAGGAGCAGCCATGTCAACGCACACATTGTCCGTTCTGGTGGAGAACAAGCCCGGCGTGCTCACGCGGGTCGCCGCGCTGTTCGCCCGCCGCGGCTTCAACATCAACTCGCTGGCGGTGGGCCCAACGGAGCATCCGGCGGTCTCCCGCATCACGGCCGTGGTGGACGTGGAGGCCCACCCGTTGGAGCAGGTCACCAAACAGCTCAACAAGCTCATCAACGTCCTCAAGGTGGTCGAACTGGACGGCTCGGACGGCTCGGTCCAGCGCGACCTGCTGCTGGTCAAGGTGGGCGCTGACGCGACCAACCGGAGCCAGGTGACGCAGATCGCCGACCTTTTCCGGGCGCACATTGTGGACGTCGCGGCGGACACCTTGGTGATCGAGGCGACGGGCACCGACTCCAAGCTGACCGCCCTTCTGACATTGCTAGAACCGTTCGGCATCCGCGAACTGGTCAAGTCCGGCACGGTCGGAATTGGCAGGGGCGGCAAGTCGATCACCGACAACCGCAAGAACAACACCGAGAACTAAGCAAAGGGATTCCCATGGCAAAACTTTTCTATGACGACGATGCCGACCTGTCGCTCATCCAGAACCGCAAGGTGGGCGTGATCGGCTACGGCTCGCAGGGCCACGCTCACGCCCTCAACCTCCGCGACTCCGGGGTCGACGTGCGCGTCGGCCTGTCGGAAGGCTCGAAGTCACGGGCCAAGGCCACCGACCAGGGCCTGACCGTGGGCACGCCGGCGGAGGTGGCCGCGTGGGCGGACGTGGTCATGATGCTGGTGCCGGACCAGGTGGCGCGGCGGGTCTACGCCGAGGACGTCGAACCGAATCTTGAGCCCGGCAACGCGCTCTTCTTCGCCCACGGCTTCAACATCCGCTTCGGCTACATCGCCGCGCCGGCCGGAGTCGACGTCGCCATGGTGGCCCCCAAGGGGCCCGGCCACCTGGTCCGCCGCGAGTTCGTGGACGGCCGGGGCGTGCCGGTCCTGGTGGCCGTGGAAGTGGACGCCACGGGCGCGGCCTGGGCCCTGGCCCTGTCTTACGCCAAGGCGCTGGGCGGCCTGCGCGCCGCCGGCATCAAGACCACTTTCACGGAGGAAACCGAAACCGACCTGTTCGGCGAGCAGACAGTCCTCTGCGGCGGCGTCTCGCACCTGATCGAAGCCGGTTTCGAGACGCTGACGGAGGCCGGCTACCAGCCGGAGATCGCTTACTTCGAGGTTCTCCACGAGCTCAAGCTGATTGTGGACTTGATGTACGAGGGCGGGATCGCCAAGCAGCGCTGGTCGGTTTCCGACACGGCCGAATACGGCGACTACGTGTCCGGCCCCAGGGTGATCGACCCGCAGGTCAAGCAGCACATGAAGGAAGTGCTGGCAGACATCGTCAACGGCTCCTTCGCCGCCCGCTTCATCGCCGACCAGGACGCCGGCAGCCCCGAGTTCAAAGCGCTTCGGGCCAAGGAAGAGGCCCACCCGATGGAGGCCGTGGGACGCGACCTGCGCAAGCTGTTCGCCTGGGTTTCGACCTCGGACACCGACTACGTGGAAGGCACCGCCGCAAGATGACCAGCGAACTCGACCTGGCGGTGATCGCGGGCGACGGGATTGGCCCGGAGGTGGTGGCCCAAGGCCTGAAGGTCTTGGCTGCGGCTCTGGAAACGGAGGACATCCGGGTCCGGACCACGCCTTACGACCTGGGCGCCGCCCGCTGGCACGCCACCGGCGAAACGCTGCCCGATGCCGAGTTGGCGGCTTTGGCCGGCCACCAAGCCATCTTGTTGGGCGCCGTGGGCGACCCGTCGGTGCCCTCCGGGGTGCTCGAGCGGGGCCTGTTGCTGAAGATCCGGTTCGCGTTCGACCAGTACGTCAACCTGCGCCCCGCCAAGCTGTACAGCGGCGTCAAGTCGCCCTTGGCCAACCCCGGCAAGATCGATTTCCTGGTGGTGCGGGAGGGCACGGAGGGGCCGTACGTCGGCAACGGCGGTGCCATTCGCGCCGGGACGGCCCAGGAGATCGCCACCGAGGTTTCGATCAACACCGCTTTTGGGGTCGACCGGACCGTGCGCTACGCGTTCGAACTGGCCGACCAGCGCCCCGCCAAGAAGCTGACGCTGGTCCACAAGCACAACGTGCTGGTCAACGCGGGCCACCTGTGGCGCCGCGCGGCGGAGACGATCGGGGCCGAGTTCCCCGACGTGGCCGTGGACTACCTGCATGTGGACGCCGCGACCATCTTCATGGTGACCAACCCAAGCCGCTTCGACGTGATCGTGACGGACAACCTGTTCGGCGACATACTGACCGATCTGGCGGGCGCGGTGGTCGGCGGCATCGGCCTGGCGGCATCGGGCAATATCAACCCGACTGGGGCCTACCCGTCCATGTTCGAACCGGTCCACGGATCGGCCCCGGACATCGCGGGCCAAAACAAGGCCGACCCGACGGCTACTGTCCTGTCGGTCGCTTTGCTGCTGCGGCACCTGGGGCTGGCACAGGTCGCGGGCCGGGTCGAACAGGCCGTGGAGGCCGACCTGGCTTTCAGGGGCGGCGAGCCGAGGTCGACCGCCGAGGTGGGAGACTCCTTGGCAACCCTAGTCAGATCAACCTTTTAGGAAGGAGCAGTCATGGTTCGGTTCGCACTCGAGCCGCATCCCTCGCCGGTCCCCCCGGAGCAGCGGGCGGCTTTGACCCAGGCCCCCGCCTTCGGGACGGTCTTCACCGACCACATGGCCCGGATCGACTGGCAGGCGGGCGGGCCCGGCTGGCACGGCCACCGGCTGACGCCGTACGGGCCGCTTGAGGTGACGCCGGCCACGTCGGTGCTGCACTACGCCCAAGAGGTGTTCGAAGGGCTGAAGGCCTACCGCTGGGACGACGGCTCGATCCGGACCTTCCGGCCGACCGCCAACGCCGAACGGTTCGCCCGGTCGGCCCGGCGCCTGGCCCTGCCGGAACTGCCCGTGGAGGACTTCCTCGACTCGCTGGCGGCGCTGGTGGAGGTGGACCAGGCCTGGGTGCCGTCCGGGCCGGGCACGTCGCTGTACCTGCGGCCGTTCATGTTCGCCTCGGAGGCGTTCATCGG
Organism: Bifidobacteriaceae bacterium; assembly: GCA_031281585.1. NCBI lineage: Bacteria > Bacillati > Actinomycetota > Actinomycetes > Bifidobacteriales > Bifidobacteriaceae > Bifidobacteriaceae bacterium. The sequence goes on from JAITFE010000117.1 coordinate 22,093, forward strand.
CGTGCGGGCCTCACATCATGTGTCCTACCTGGTCATCGCCTCGCCGGTGGGTGCCTACTTCAAGCGCGGGGTGGCGCCGGTGTCGATCTGGGTTGACCAGACGTACCACCGGGCCGGGCCGGGCGGAACCGGCGCGGCCAAGTGCGGCGGCAACTACGCCGCCTCGCTGGTCTCCCAAGAGGTGGCCTACTCGCACGGCTGCGAGCAGGTGCTGTTCTTGGACGCGGCCACCTCGACCCGCCTGGAGGAGTTGGGTGGGATGAACGTGGCCCTGGTGACGGCGGACGGGTCGGTGGTCACTCCGCCCACCTCCGGCACCATCCTGGAGGGCGTCACCCGGTCCTCGCTCCTGCAACTGGTCCGGGACCGGGGGATCGGGGTGACGGAGCGGCCGGTGGAACTGGCCGAGGTGTTGGCCGGAGTCAAGTCCGGCGCCGTCGCCGAGGTCTTCGCCTGCGGCACCGCCGCGGTGGTCACACCGGTGGGCCGGTTGGCGGGCGAGGACTTCGACGTCGCCGTGGGGGACGGCCAGCCGGGCGCTCTGACCATGTCCCTTTACGAGGAGTTGACGGGCATCCAGTACGGCCGCCGCGAGGACCGCCACAACTGGACCCACCGCTTGGTCTAGCGGGGTCTAGCGGGATCCGGCCGGGGGTCTTGGCCGGGGTCTGTCTGGGGTTTGGCCAGGAACTCCGCACGGGGCGCGGGCCGGCCTCCGGTTTCGCGTTCGCCCCATGATGTGGCACCATGAAAGGCGTGACTGGGCAAGTCCTGATTATTACTTAGCGCGCCGGGCGGTCGACCCGCCCGGCGCGCCACCTCCTGTCCGTTCGACGGGAGGTTTTTTATTGCCCTGAAACAGCCGGAAAAACCAGAAAAGCCAGAAAGACGAAGGAAGACATGATGGCCAAGCCGTTCCACGTTTACGACACCACGCTGCGCGACGGTGCCCAGCAAGAAGGCATGAACTTGTCCGTGGCGGACAAGATTCAGATCGCCGCCCTGCTGGACCGGCTGGGCGTGGACTACGTGGAGGGCGGCTGGCCGGGGGCGGTCCCCAAGGACACGGAGTTCTTCGCCCGCCTCGCCAAAGAGGTGACGTTCCGGAACGCGACCTTGGCGGCGTTCGGCGCGACCCGCCGGGCGGATGCCCACGCCTCCTCCGACCCGCAGGTCCGGGCTTTGCTCGATGCCGCCGCGCCGGTCGTCACACTGGTCGCCAAGTCCGACATCCGCCACGTCGAGCGGGCACTCAAGACCACGCCGGGCGAGAACCTGGCCATGATCGCGGACACGGTCGGCTTCCTGGTGGGGGAGGGCCGACGGGTCTTCCTCGACGCCGAGCACTTCTTCGACGGCTACAGGTTTGACCCCGCGTACACGCTCAGCTGCGTCAAAGCGGCCGCAGACGCCGGCGCGGAGGTTGTGGTGCTGTGCGACACCAACGGCGGCATGCTTCCGGAGCTGATTTCCCAGATTGTCGCCCAGGTGGCCGGCGCGGTGCCGGTCGACCTGGGGATCCACTGCCACAACGACACGGGCTGCGCCGTCGCCAACTCGCTGGCGGCGGTCCAGGCCGGGGCGATGCACGTCCAGGGCACCGTCAACGGCTACGGCGAGCGGACCGGCAACGCCGACCTGACCGCGATCATCCCCAACCTGGTCCTCAAGCTGGGTCTGCCGGCTTTGACGCCCGACCAGTTGGCGGACCTGACCGGCGTTGCGCACGCCATCAGCGAGGTCACGAACATCGCGCCGTTCGCCCGCCAGCCCTATGTGGGCACCTCCGCCTTCGCCCACAAGGCGGGGCTTCACGCCAGCGCCATTCGGGTGGATCCCGACCTCTACCAGCACATCGACCCGGTCCAAGTCGGCAACGACATGCGCATGCTGGTTTCGGAGATGGCCGGACGGGCCTCGGTCGAACTCAAAGGCAAAGAACTCGGCTTCGACCTGGCCGGGCAGAACGACCTGCTGACCCGGGTGACGGACAAGGTCAAGGCGCTGGAGGCCGCGGGCTACACGTTCGACGCCGCGGACGCCTCGTTTGAGCTGTTGCTCCGTTCGGAGCTGCCGGGCGGGCGGCCGGAGTATTTCCGGGTCGAGTCGTGGCGGACCATCTCCGAGACCATCCCCAACGGCCACGACGCCCGAACGCGACCGGAGACGCCCACCGCTTCGGAAGCCACCGTCAAATTGTGGGCCGGCTCAGACCGCCTGGTCGCCACCGGCGAGGGCAACGGCCCGGTCAACGCCCTCGACGCGGCGCTGCGGTTGGCACTGGGCGGGGTTTACCCGGAGCTGGCCGAGATCGACCTGGTGGACTACAAGGTCCGCATCCTCGACTCGGCCCGCGGCACCGACGCGGTCACGCGCGTCATAATCGAATCCACCAACGGCCTGGCGGTCTGGCGGACGGTCGGCGTGGGCGCCAACATCATCGAGGCGTCCTGGGAGGCGCTGACAGACGCCTTCACCTACGGCCTGCTGACGGCGGGGATCACCCCGCGCTAGGAAATGGGGACGGTACCTTTTTCCGGCGAGCCGGAAAAAGGTACCGTCCCCATTTCCGCGTCAGCGGGCGCCCGAACGCACCCTGGCCGCTCCCGCGGGCTCGCGGCGGCGGGGCACCGGGATTGAGCGCGGCGCGGCGGCGTGGCGGGAAGCCGAACCGTAGGAAGACGGGAACCGGCTGGTCGAGGCTAGCGCGGGGGTGACCCCGTCCACCACCATCATCAGGTCCACCGGCAGCGAGGTGGGCAGGAAGGTGAAGCCGTCGCAAGCTCCCCGGTCGGCCCATTCGATGCAACACTCGGCCAGGCCGGCGGGCGTGCCGACGTAGCGGGCGAAGCCGTCGCCCAGGGTTTTGCCGGTGATGCCCTCGGCCAGGTCCTTGCGGGCCTCGGCGTGGGACGGCTCGGCCGCCAAGGTGACCGTCAGGTCAACCAAGACCTTGATGGATTCAGGCGCGCGCCCGGCCCCGGCGGCGGCGGCCTGAAGTTCGGCGCGTTTGGCGGCGGCATCGTCGGGGGAGGCGGCCTTGATGCGCGCCACGTCGGCCTTTTCCGCCGCGAGCGCGGCGGCCCCGGGGGCGTCCGCCCGCATGACCAGGGTTGGCGGGCGCAACGGCACGTTCGCGCCGGCGCCCCCGCCCCGGCCCGGAGCGGCGTCACCCCCCGGTCGGCGTGACCTGACCGGCCCGCCCGGCCTCAGCCCCTGGGCGGTCGAGGCGCCGGCCGCCATCCGCTGGTGGCGCATCGCGCGGGCAGAGGCCGCCAACTTGGTCCGGGGCTCGCCCCTGGACCAGGCGTCTTCGACAATGGCGGTCAACAACTCGCCGGAATGGGTCATGGGCGAGGGATGGTCCGCCAATTGCAGCTCCCAGCCGTGGCGGCCCTCGGACGCGATTTCCAGGCCGACCATGGCCTCCAGCAGGGAGGACGGTTCGACCCAGCTGGACCGTACGGCCGGGATCAGGCGGATCCCGTCCGTCGCGGTGGCCAGGCGCGTGGCCAGGCGAATGGAGTCGAGGCCGCCGCGGCGGCGGCCGGAGAACGGCGGATTGCCCGCCAGGGTGTCGTCAATGTAGATGTAGTCGAGCACGCCCCGTTGGGCCGTGCGGGCGAGCCGCGCCGCCAGGCCCAAATCGTGGCTGGTTGGCGACCGGTCGTCATCGTCGTCATCGAACTCGATGGGGGAAGGGAACCGGTCAACGGTGCTGACCAGTTCCGAGCCGAGGTAGATGCGACGGCTGTGGTTGGTGGCTTGGTTCACCTGGGCTCACCGCCTTCACATGGTTCGGAGCTGTGAGGGGGCCACAGCCAATGGACTTGGCTGGCCCGGCGGTCTTCCGTACCACGTGGCGGTCACAAGCGAAGCCCTGGGGAGGCGACGGTCAAGACATCCGGCCTGTTGGAGCGGGGCCGCTCCGGTTCGACAGTATGTCGCGATCAGGCCCCTGTCAATGCGTATGCTGGCTAGTGGTCAATACCGACCCTCCCTCAACGTCAAAGGAGCCCAATTGCCTGAGCAGGCGAAAGTCGCGTTGGTCACTTGCCGCGAGTTCCCGAACCTAGACGCCTATGATGCCGTGCTGATCCCCCGGCTGACCTCGCTGGGGTTGGCCGCCGAACCGGTGGTGTGGGACGACCCGACCGTCGACTGGGACGCCTACGACCTCTCGATTGTGCGTTCGACCTGGGATTACGCTTCTCGTCGCGACGAGTTTCTGGGTTGGGCGCGGTCGGTGCCCCGGCTTGCGAACCCCGCCGACGTCCTGGAGTGGAACACCGACAAACACTATCTGGCGGACCTGGAGCGGCGCGGCGTTCCCGTGGTTCCGACAACGTGGTTGGAGCCCTCCCGTGGGCTCAGGGCGAGGGGTTTGCACACCAGAATGCCCGCTTTGGGAGATTTTGTGTTGAAACCGGCCGTGGCCGCCGGTTCGATCGGGGCCGGCCGGTACACGGCCAACAATTCGTACGCCCGCGGGCAGGCGATAGCGCACGCTTTGCGGTTGCTCGATGCCGGTCGGTCGGTCATGCTTCAGCGTTACCTTCCGTCTGTGGACACCAAGGGAGAGACGTCCATGGTGTTCCTGGACGGCCGGTACGCCTACGCCGTGCGCAAAGACGCCATGCTGACGGGGCCCGTCTCCGGCGAACGGCTCTACCAGGCCGAGACGCTGGCGGGCGGCTACCAGCCGACCGAGGCCGAGTTGAAGGTCGGCGCGGACGCGATCAGCGCCGCCATGGCCGCCTTGGGGGATCCGTTGCGGCCCTTCCTGTACGCGCGGGCCGACATTGTCCAAGGGGACGGCGGCGAACCGGTGCTGTTGGAGCTGGAGTTGACCGAGCCGTCCCTTTTCCCAGAACTAGCTGTTGGCGGAATCGAGATGGTCTGCCGGGCGATCGCCGGCAGGCTGTCTCCCGTTTAGCGGTCGGACGGGTCGGGGCGCGGCATCCTCCTGAAGGATGACGGCGCCATCCGATGAGTTGAGCCGATTCGACCTGAGATTCATCCTGACGCCGGTGGCAGCGCCGGCTTCGCCAAACGTAGTGTCGTTGGTGAAGTCACACAGCTAGTGAAAGGACAAGGATGATTCAGGTCGAAGGGCTGACCAAACGGTTCGGCCAGAAGCTGGCCGTGGACCGTCTCAGCTTCACCATTGAACCCGGCCACGTCACGGGGTTCCT
>JAITFE010000118.1 GCA_031281585.1 Bifidobacteriaceae bacterium
CGGCTACTTGACGCCCAGGGCCTGGAGGATGTCGGCGTCCGGGGTGGGGGCCTGCGGGGTCGGGGACTGCACGTCCGCCAGGACCTCGCGCACAATGGTGGTGCGCGCCTCCGTGACGGCCGCGCCGATCTCCCGCTCCGAGGTCTCCATGGCGGTCAGCAGTTGGCCGCGCACGGCGCGGCCCCAGCGGCTCGCCTCGACCAGCCCGTCGCACTGCGCCTTGATCGAATCCCGAATAGTCCAAATGGCCTGCTCCGGGAGGATGGGCGCCTGCGCCGCCTTCGCGGTCTCCGCGACCGCCTGCCCCGCGGCCTGGAAGGCGCCCTCAATCAAGCGCGCGGTGCCGTCCGCCAACGCCTGCCCCACCTCGCCGGATTCCTTCGCCAACGCGGCCTGCTGCCACATCACCAGCGACTTCTTGCCGCCCGGCAAACCCATGGTCCGGAACACCTGCAGCCTGCGCTGCATGGTGAAAGACACCCCGATCAGGTTGCGCACCGCCGGCGAGAGCGCGTACGCCAAGAAGAACTGCTGCCGCCAGTCGAACAGCGTCAACTCGACCGCTTGGATCGCCTCGGCCAGCGTCTGGGCCTCCTCCTCCAGGCCGGCCCGTCCCGGGTCATCCGCCGGGGTGGACGCCAGCCTCGCCTCCATCTCCGCAGCTCGCTTCGCGCCTTCCTCGCGCACCTGCTCCAGAGCCGCGAGCACTCCGACCAGGCCCGTCAGGGAGTCGTCATTGGCTTTGTAGAGTTGCTGCCCGCGCGAGACGTTGTCCGCGAGCCGCAGTTCCAACTGCCTGGTTTGCCCCGCCGCCGCGTCGAGCCGCTGCTCAATCGACTTCGACTCGCGGTACATCGCCTTCAGCGTGGACTTGCCGCTCCTCATCGCATGCCGAAGCTTGTTCATCAAGCCTTTAACCTTGCCGGATTCGAACTGCGCGCTGAACCCGTCCAACTGCCGCAAAATGCCGTTGACCACCTGATCGGCCTCAGGCAGTTCAATGTCGCGCTGCGCTGCCAGCAACTCGGAGGAAGTCTGGTTGACTTTCGCCAAAGCGGACTGGCCAAAGTCCAACAGCGCGTTGCGGTCGGCCAGCAGCCGGTTCGCCAGTTCGACGCCACGCCCGGCCAACAATTCGCGCTGGTCGGGCGCCAGCAGCGAGCGGAACTCCAGATGAGCCTGCGGGACCTCCGCCACCGCCTCGTCAGGGGGCACCGACGCGAGCGCCTTGGCCAGCGGCGATTCCGCCACCGGGTTGGCCTTTGGATCCCCGAGCAGCGAAGCCATGTCAACGGCGACGGGATCGGGAGAAGCGGTAGTGCTGGTCATGGTTTCGGCCTTTCGTGAGGGGAGTCGGGAGCATCATAAAGCCCGGCGGCCTGGTCGCGCTTGGCGCGGGCCAGGGCGTCGAGTGAGACTTGGAAGCGCAGGTCCTGGGCGGCGTTGACCTGTTTGATGTTGTTGACGATCTGCTCAGAGAAGGCCGCCACGGCCGCCTCCACCGCGCGCGCCCTGCCCGCCGGATCGTCCCACAGGTCGGGCCGGGTCAAGATGTCCAGGTAATAGTCCTCGCCGAGAACCTCCACCACCTTGGCCACCTGGTCGTGGTATTCGACGCGCGCCACCGCCTTCTGGTCGCCCGCGCCGCGGCGCTCCAAGCGCCGGAAAAGCTCCGAGGTGTCCGTGACGATCCGGGTGATCATCTGCGCCATCGCCTTGGCCGGGGCCATGGCCGGCGTAGGCGTCCGAACGTTCAGATAGCGCACCCGCAGAGCCCGCAGTTGCTCCAACTGGTCGGCCACGTCCCCCGGAGTCGCCTTGGACGGCTTCAGCGGGGCTTTCCCAGCCCCCCGCCCGCCGAACCGCCGAACCAGGAAGAAGATCAGCAACCCGATCAGCGTCAGCGGCACCACCACCACAAAGAACAACGTCCACAGCACCACCCGCACCACAGTCCGCCCGGCCCCAGCCCCAACGTCATCCGCCGATGCCGTCCAGTCCTCCCCGTCCACCACCTCGCCTTGGTCTTCAGCTTGGTCGAGCGCCTCAGCCAGACCGGCCACCGCCGCCACCAGCTTGTCCTCCAAGTCGCCGGCGACATCTTCGGCCTTGTTCGCTGGTTCCTGGGCCGCAGCCTGCCTCAATTCGAGCGAATCTGCGGACAAGTCGACGCCAGCAGCCACCAGCACAGTTGTCCAGTCAGTCTTTTCGCGGATGTCCACGGCGAAATCGCTGGGACTCGCCTCAAGCTTGGCGGTTCCCGGAAGCACCGCCACCGCCACCCGCCCAAGCGGATCGGCTCCAAGTACTTTCTCAAAGTCGATCCTGTCCGGAACTTCCTGCGACTGCCAAATCTGGGAGTCGGCGAGCCCTTGGACCGCCTCGTCCAAGTAGGTCACCGCCTGGGCGGGCGCGCCAACCGACACCGCCAGAGCGGTGGCTGCCAGTAGAGCAAGGGCAAGTCGGCGCATGAGTGGCTCCCGAAGGTCAGAAGTTGTTGATGACGGACGCGAACACAAGGTTGATCCGTTCCGGGTTCGAGGCGTCAAAGACCTGCCCTCCCGAAGCGGTGGCGATGCGCCCAAGGGCGGATTGGTCGGCGTCCGCGCCGTAGGCGATGGCGAAAATGCGGACCGGGGCGTCGTTGCCGCCCTCCCGGTTCGCGGCGTTGAGCTTGGCTACCAGCGAGTCCAGCGAGATCGCCGAATCGGTGTCATTCCCGTCGGAGAGCAGCACAATCGCGTTGATGCGGCCCGGCTGCGCGCGTTCGGTCATGGCGTCGAAAGCGGCCGCGACGGCATCGTACAAAGGCGTTCCCGCCTTGTGCGCCTGACGCAACGAGTCGAGCGAACGGGCCAGGGTCTCGCGGCTGGAGCCGAGCGGCTCCACGTCGCGAAGGGCGAAGGTGACCTGCGACTGGTCGTCCGGTGCCACGCCGGTGGTGAAAACCCACAGGCCCACCTCGTCGGTGGTGCGGAAGTGCTCCAGGGTGTTGGTGGCGCCCTCGATGGCCCCGTCCATCTTGCTGCGGCCGTCGTCCATCGGCTCCTCCATGGAGCCGGAGATGTCGATCAACTCCAGCACGGATGACGGCTTGCGGATGCGCACCCACTGGTCCAGCGCGGCCGAGACGGTCGCCACCGGCGGCTGCGGCAGGGTCACCGCCGGGCCCTCCGCCGTGACGCCGAACTTGGCGGTGAACAGTTCCCCCAACGGGACCGACTGGTCCAGCGGGCGGAAACCGTACTTGGGCAGTATCTCCTGCGCGGGTTTGGTCTGGACGAACTTGGTGAACGCCGTGGCGACGGTTTTTTGCTCCGCCGTGACCCAGGGGGCGCCGAGCACCGTCACCGGGTTGTCGGACCAGAGCGAGCCGCCGGCCGGATATATGGCGACCAGTTTCTCCTTGGGCGGGGTCAGGGTCTCGCCCGGCTCCACTACCTTCGAGGTCGGGTTGCCCTGGTTGTAATTGAGCAGAGAGGTCTCTTCCAGGGCGACGGCGGAGACGTAGGTGGAGCCGGCGGAGCCCTGCTGCGCTTCATCGTACAACCGTTGCAGGACTTTTCCGGTTGTGTCGCCGTAGTGGATGACGCAGTTTTCAAAGCCGGCTGAGAAATCGGCGGCCGCCGCCACGTCATCGGCGGTCAGGCCGTCCGCTTTGTCGGCGGCCGCGTAGGCCTGCATCAACAACATGGACAGCCCCGTGGTGGAGGTGTTCGGGTTGGTCTTGGCGATCCGGAACTGGCCCCACAAGGTCTTGGCCGGATCGATCGCGCCCCACCCGGCCGGATCCGCGCAGACCTCCGCGACCCGGTCCAGGCCGATCGGCGTGCCCGGCCAGCCCAGCGCGGTCGCCATCGACTCCGGCATGGCCAAGACCACGGGCGTGTGCGTGAAGGACTTCGCGCCTTCAACCAATGCGGGCGAGGCGGCGGCGGCCACACGGTCCACCCACACCATTGACGCGGGCGACCACAGCGCCGGCCAAAGCTCGCGGTCTTCGGTGGCGGGCCAGTCCCCGCCGGCGGAAAGATAACGTGTCGCGTCTCCGGATGTCACGTCCACCGGCCTGACGCTGGCGCAACCGTCCAACGCTTTCGCCTCCGGCGAATCCGCGAACGCCTCCGCCAGTTCGGCGAACAAGTTGACTTTCTCCGAGGACACCGCCGCGACCACGTGCACGCAGCCGTCGTCGGCGAAAACGCTGTCGCTTGGATCCTCGCCCTCTTCGAACACGCCCGGACCGCCCAGGCACGCGCTTGTCAGGAGCACCACCGCGGCGCCCGCCAGCGCTGCGGCTAGTCGGCGCGTGTTCAAGGGGGACCTCCTCAAAGAGTCGTTCTGCTAGCAAATCGGATCGGGTTGGCATGGGGCCACACGGGCGCGCGGCGAGCGCGCACCCGTCCCCGAGCCTCTACTATCATCCCCCGAACTCCCGGCCGATGCACGTTCCGCCGCCAAACGGCGCCTTCAGCCCGTTCACCGCTTCATCCACTCGCCCGCTTTGCCCCGCCCTTCCCCTCGCCCGCCGTCCCCATCGATTCCCTCGACTGTTTCGCCTCATACACCTCGACTGCTTCGCCCAATCCACCTCTGCGTTGTTCGCTCGCCCTGACTCGACGGCACAGAATCCGCCGGTCGGCGTCGACTGGCGGATTTTGTACCCGCGCGCGGCCGACTGGCGGATTTTGTTACACCCCTTGCGTCGAATGGCGGATTTTGTGCCCGCACACCGCCGACTGGCGGATTCTGTTACGCCTTGTTTGGCTGGCAGTGGATTCTGGGCGGGCCCGCCGTTTCCCACGGGTGCCCCCGCGAGCCGAGTCGGCGCGCGGTTAGGCTTGTGGGGCCGCGTGAAGTCGCAGACCGGCCGGCGCCGGTCCCACGCCGGCCAGACCGACCAACCGAGACCAGCAGCCACGCCCTGAGGAGCCGCCTTGTCCAACCCGCGTGACGCGCGCGTTTCCCGGCGTGGGGTCGGACTGGCGGCCGGCTATGTGGCCATCGGCTCAATCGGCATCCAGATCTCCTCGGCCGTGGCCGCCCAGGTGTTCGCCGTCACCGGTCCGATGGGGGCCAGCGCCATGCGCTACGCGATCGGCGCGTTGGCGCTGCTCGCGATCTTCCGCCCGAACCCGCGCACGCGGAGCAAACGCCGCTGGGGAACGATCATCCTCTACGGCGCCTCGCTGGCCGCCATGACGATGTGCCTTTACACCGCGATCGACCGCCTGCCGCTGGGCGTGGCGGTGACGCTGGAGTTCTTGGGCCCGTGCGCCGTCGCGCTCGCCCATTCCCGCCGCGCCGTCGATGCCGTCTGCGCCCTCGCCGCCCTAGCCGGCGTGGCGCTCATCGCGGGTCCGGCCGGCGCTTTCGACTTGCTGGGTTATGCCGCCGGACTCGGGGCTGCGGCGATGTTCGCGCTGTACACAATCCTGACCGCACGCCTCGGCGATTCGGACGGCGGCCTGGGAGACCTGGCCCTCGCGGTGGCCGTGGCCGCGGTGCTCGCGGCACCGCTCCTGCCCCGCGCCGCGGATGCCTACACGGGCCGCACACTGGCGCTGGTCACCGCATCGGCGCTGCTGGGCCTGGTGATCACCTACACCGTGGACATGTTGGCGGCGCGGGCCTCCTCCGCCCGCGTGGTTGGGACGCTGTTCAGCATCGACCCGGTGATGGGCCTGCTGGTCGGCTGGCTGGCATTGGACCAGCAGGTCCCTTGGACGGGCGTGGTCGGCGTGGCGATGGTGGCGGGCGCGGGAGCGCTCCTGGCCTGGTCCGCCAGGCCGGCGGACGCCGCCTGATTCCCGCCACAATTCGCACGGGAGGACTCGCCGCCGCTGACGCCCCGTGATTGCGAGCCTTTTTTTCTCGGTGTTGGCGCGGTTTCGCGGGTGAGTTTGATGCCGGCCACGCCCCGCGATGGCCAGCCATCCTTCTCGGTGTTGGCACGGTTGCGCCGGGCCAAACGATGATGATGAGCTATTACCCGGACACGCTCCCTTGGCCAAGTTTGCGCGAACCGAACAGGGGCGCCGAGGCGCGAAAACCGCAGAACACCCCCAGGGCCTTCTTGTCAGGCGCATCCTGGGCAAAGCCGACTCGCCACGGGATAGTGGGCGTCCCCGCAGGAGGCCAGCCGGATTGCCTACCGGGCGCGACCCCATGACGCCTCTTCGCCCGGGGGCAGCGACGCCATCAGAATGTCCTCGATATCGGTGGTGAAGTCTGCGGCGACAACCAAGAAGTCGCCGTCGATGACGCCCTCGGCCTCCAGGCGGCCGCGGACGCGTTTGGCCACGTCGATCAGGAGGTCGATGAACTTCTCGCAGGTGTCGCCGCCTGTCCTGGGCCTGCCGTTGACCCACACGTCCTCATCCACGCCTTGGTTGACTTCGTCATCCCGAGCCAGTTCCGCTTCCCAGTAATCCCATCGCTCCTGGGGCAGGAAGGCGCCGGATTGGCGTTCCCAGTCAGACGCCAGCCACAGGTCGAACTTCAGGGCTTCCTTCTCCCGCTCCTCAAGGAGGGCTATCCCGCCCATGTAGAAGCCTCCGGGCGTGCCGTCGGGATAGTCGATTCCCGCTTGGTCTTCGGGTTTGTCTATCGCCGCCGCCACAAATCGCATATCGGGATTGTCTCGAATCGTCTGGCGAATCCAGCCCGCGGCCCCGTCAACAAGTTCTTCACCCAACAACTCCCAGTCCACGCTCATACGGTAGCCCCAGCCAACGCGCACGCGATCGTGACGCCGCCGCAGCCAGCCTGGCCAGCCGCCTCTGCCTGCGCCAGACCTTCAGATTCACGAGTCCGAGGCCGGGAATTCGGCAGGAGTCAACCCCGACAGAAGCTGCCAACCGTCCAGATCCCGAACCGTTGGCATTTCCACAGCCGCTTGGATGAGTCGCGCCGCGACCGCCGGCTCAAACAGGTTGACCCAGACATCGTGATCGTCACACACGTGACCCGCCCACAGTGGTCCGCAGGACACGATCCGGTTGGCCGGGGCGTCTTCAGAAAAGACCACCCGATGGGATTCACGCTCCCGGTAGAAGGAGAGCACAGTCTCGCCATGGTGATCGCCCGGAGCGTGATGATGGGCAACGGACCAACGGTATGTCCGTCCATCGACGGTGATGCTTCTGACCCGCGCCCTGCCCATTTCCCCTACCCCTTCCGGAAGACCCCAGAACAGAGAGCACCGGCGTCCACAAACAACCCCCGCCCTGGGGCATTGCAGCACCCTACCAACGCGGCGGCTGCCATTGTGGTCAGAATTGATCGAGTTCGTCTTCCAGGTCGCGTAATTCTTCGAAGGCGCGGCGGCGCCGCGCCAGGCCTTCCCGCTTGGCTTCAAGCACATCCGCGGTCTTGAGGCGGTGGTGCGAGCCCTCCATGCGGGCCGGGATCTCCCCGTCGCGGATCATGCGCATCAACGTGGGACGCGACACCCCCAGTTGCTCCGCGGCCACAGTGGTCGTGAGTTCCTCGGGCAGACTGTGGATGGCCAGGGCCTTGCCCGATGCGATGGCCCCGAGCACGGCCTGTAGCAGCTTCGCGAGTTCCCGCGGCAACGCCTGGGGGCCATCGGGTCCGTCGATCAGCAGCATTCCCGTTCCCGCCCTCGTTTGGCGCGCAAGAGGGCGAGTCCCGGACGGCCGTCCGGACCACCGCAGGCGCTTGGCATGCGGCCGGTTTGGCGGAGAAACAGGTACCGTCCCCGTTTGGTTGGTGGCAATTCATTGCGCGTTGAGATACGCTGGCCCAAGCGTTCGGTCCCACAAGTGCTTAAAGGAGCACCCATGCCCCCAGGTGCCAAGCGCCGCCCGGACGGCGGCGGACTGGGGCCGCCGCACGCCCGGCCCGGCGGCCGGGAGGGGCATCCGCCGCAGGGCGGTTGCCCGGGGCCCGCAGACGCCCAGGCCGCGCATGAGCCGCACCGGCCCGGGCGGCGGCCGGGGCCCACCACCACCGCGCAAGCGATCCTGACCCACGCCCGCGACCAGTTCTCACGCCACGGCTACGCCAAGACCTCGCTGCGGGCCATCGCGGAGGCCGCCGGCGTTGACCCCGCGCTGATCTCCCATTTCTTCGGGTCCAAACGCGGATTGTTCGATGCCGCCATCCAAGTCCCGCTCACCCCCGACCTCCCGGCCATGGTCGAGTTCCGCACCTCCGACAAGGAGCCCGTCGAGCGCCTGGCCACCATGTACGTCAAACTCTGGGAGACTCCCGAAGTCGCCCAGGCCCTGTCCGCCATTGTCCTCGAAGCGGCGCATGACACCGCCGCCGCCCGCGCCATGGCGCGGTTCATGTACACCTGGGTCGGCGAGCCCCTGGTCCGCGAACTCGGCTCCGACCACCCCGAACTGCGCCTGCGCATGATGGTCGGCTTCATGGGCGCCATCGCTCTGCAGCGCCAGTTCGACCCGAACTGCATGCTCGCCTCGCTCGGCACCGACCAACTGATCGAGTTGATGGTGCCCACCATGCGCTTCATCTTGACCCATCCGCTGCCGGGAGACGCCCCGTGACAGAACTCGCCCAAGAAGCCGCCCCCCTCCAGTCGACGCCGTCGCCGCCGCTGCGCTTGGGGATTGACATCGGCTCGACCACGGTCAAAGCGGTGCTGCTCGACGCCCTGGACGCCAGCCAGTCGGCTCAGCCCGACCAGCACGCGGAACCAGGCCTCGCGGCGCGAGAACGCCGACAAGACCCAGACCACCAGCCGGGCGCCGGCCCCGCCCCGCGCGTGTTGTTCGAGGACTACCGGCGCCACCACGCGGACGTGCGAATCGAACTCTCGAAGCTGCTGGGCGGCATCGTGCGACAATTCCCCGGCCGGCGGGCCCACGTGACGGTGACGGGGTCCGGCGGGCTGGGCGTCGCGGAGGCGCTGGGCGTGCCCTTCGCCCAAGAGGTCATCGCTGAGACGGAGGCGATCCGCCAATTGGACCCGGGCGCGGACGTGATCATCGAACTGGGCGGCGAGGACGCCAAGATCACCTACCTGCGGCCGGTCGTGGAGCAGCGCATGAACGGCACGTGCGCGGGCGGGACCGGCGCGTTCATCGACCAAATGGCCACGCTGTTGGGGACGGACGCGGCCGGTTTGGACGCGCTCGCGGCCGGCTACCAGACGCTCCACCCGATCGCCTCGCGCTGCGGGGTGTTCGCCAAGACGGACTTGCAGCCGCTCCTGAACGACGGCGCCCGCCACGAGGACCTGGCGGCGTCCATTTTCCAGGCCGTGGCCACGCAGACCATCGCCGGGTTGGCGTGCGGGCGCCCGGTCCGGGGCCGCGTGGTCCTGTTGGGCGGCCCGTTGTTCTTCTTGCCGCAGCTTAGGGCCGCTTTTGGGCGCGCCCTCGAAGAGGCCGGCGCGGCGTTGTCCTGCCCGCCGAACGCCCAGTTGGCCGTCGCGCTGGGCGCGGCTTTCCTATCCGCCGATGCCGTCCCGGTCGGTTTGGACGAATTGGCCGCCCGCGCCCACGAGATTCACGAACAGGGCCCCGGGGCCGCCGGCCGGCTGCGCCCGCTGTTCACCGACGCCGCCGAGCAGGCCGCGTTCGAGGAGCGGCACGCCCGCGCGCGGGTCAAGCGCATCCCCGTCGAAGACGCGCGCGGGGCCTGTTTCCTTGGCATTGACGCGGGCTCCACGACCATCAAAGCGGTGGTGATCGATTCGGAGGGCCGCATCTGCCACACGCACTACCAGCCCAACCAGGGGTCCATCGTGGCCGCGGCCGCCCAGATTGTGAACCAGGCCCGCCGCGCCCTGCCCGGCCCGGCGATCATCGCGCGGGCCTGCGTGACCGGCTATGGCGAGGGGCTGGTCCGCGCCGCGCTCCATGTTGACGACGGCGAAGTCGAGACCATGGCCCACTACCGCGCCGCCGAATTCCTCCAGCCGGAGGTCACCTCGGTGATCGACATTGGCGGGCAGGACATGAAGTACCTGCGGATAGTCGACGGCGCGATCGACGAGATCCGCGTCAACGAGGCCTGCTCGTCCGGGTGCGGCAGCTTCCTGCAGACCTTCGCCCAGACCATGTCGCTTGACGTGGAGGCGTTCTGCCAGGCCGCGGTGGCGTCCTTCGCACCCGTTAACCTGGGCTCGCGCTGCACGGTGTTCATGAACTCCTCGGTCAAGGCCGCCCAGAAGGACGGCGCCTCCGTGGGGGACATAGCCGCCGGGCTCAGTTATTCGGTGATCCGCAACGCCCTCTACAAGGTCATCAAGTTGCGCGACCCGGGCCAGTTGGGCCCGCATGTGGTGGTCCAGGGCGGCACCTTCTTGTCCGATGCCGTCCTTAGGGCTTTCGAGCTCTTGACCGGTTTGGAGGTCATCCGGCCGGACATCGCCGGGCTGATGGGGGCCTTTGGAGCCGCGCTGATCGCGCGGTCGCGTTTTGCCCCCGGCGCCCCGTCGCGGTTGCTCGCGCCCCTGGCGCTGCGGTCCTTGAAGGTGGACACCCACACCGAGACCTGCCGGCTCTGCCAAAACCACTGCCAGTGCACCATCTCCCAGTTCCCGGACGGGTCGCGGCATGTGTCCGGAAACCGGTGCGAGCGGGCGGGGGACCGTGAGAGGGACAAGTCCGACCTGCCCAATCTGTTCGACTTCAAGTACAAGCGGCTGTTCGCCTACAGACGGTTGACTGAGAAGGCCGCCACGCGGGGCTCGATCGGCGTTCCGCGCGCGCTCAACATGTATGAGAACTATCCGTTCTGGTTCACCGTGCTGACCAAACTGGGTTTCCGGGTGGTGCTGTCCGGGCGTTCCAACCACGAGTTGTTCGTGGCGGGGATGGACTCCATCGCCTCGGAGAACATCTGCTACCCGGCCAAGCTGGTCCACGGGCACATCGAGCAGTTGGTGGCGCGCGGGGTCCGCACTGTCTTCTATCCCTCGGTGTCCTATGAGCGGGAGTTGGCCGAAGGCGCGGACAACCACTTCAACTGCCCGGTTGTGACCTCGTACCCGCAGGTGATCGCGAACAACGTGGAATCCCTGCGGGACGGCGCCGTGCGCCTGATCAACCCGTTCTTCAACCTGGCGTTGCCGGACAAGCTGGCCGAGCGGCTGGTGGAGGAGTTCGCGGATTGGGCGGTCACGCCGGAGGAGGCCGCCGCGGCGGTGGCCGCCGGGTACGCCGAGCAGGCGGCCTTCACAGCCGAAATCCAGGCCGCCGGCCGCGACGCGCTGGAGTTCATGGAGCGGACCGGCACCAAGGGGATTGTGCTGGCCGGACGGCCGTACCACGTGGACCCGGAAATCCACCACGGCATCCCAGAGCTGATCACCTCGTTGGGGATGGCGGTCCTGACCGAGGATTCGGTGTGCCAACTGGGCGAGGTCGAACGCCCGCTGCGGTCCCGCGACCAGTGGGCCTATCATTCCAGGCTCTACCAGGCCGCCGCCGCCGTCCGGCCCCGCGCCGAGTTGGAACTGGTCCAGTTGAACTCGTTCGGCTGCGGCCTGGACGCCATCACCTCCGACCAGGTCCAGGAGATCCTGCATTCCGCCGGGCGGGTCCACACACTGTTGAAGATCGACGAGGTCTCCAACCTGGGCGCGGCCCGCATCCGATTGCGCTCCCTGGCGGCCGCCGCCGGGGCGCGGGCCGAGCGCGCCTCCGGCGGAGCGGGCGGGGCCGAACCGGAGTCCTACGCCGCCAAGCGGCGCCTGTTCACCCGGGAGATGAAGGCCACGCACACGATCATCGCCCCGCAGATGTCGCCGGTTCATTTCTCGCTGTTGGAGGCGGCCTTCCAGGGCTCCGGCTACGACGTCAGAATCCTTCGGACCGTGGACGCGGAGGACGTGGAGACGGGTCTGCGCCACGTCAACAACGACTCCTGTTACCCCGCCATCATGGTGGTTGGGCAATTGGTGGCGGAGTTCACGTCCGGCCGGGCCGTTCCGGAGTCGACATCCGTGCTGATCACCCAAACGGGCGGCATGTGCCGGGCGACCAACTACGTGGGCCTGCTGCGCAAGGCGCTGGCGGAGGCCGGCTACCCCGAAGTCGCGGTGATAGCGATGTCCACGCAGGGCCTGGAGCGAAACCCGGGCTTCAAGCTCTCGCTCGGGCTGATGCACCGTTGCATGCAGGCGATTGTGCTGGGTGACCTGCTCCAGTCGGCGGTGCTGGCCGTCCGGCCGTATGAGGCGGTGCCCGGTTCGACAATGGAGTTGTACCACCGGCTCGACTCGGCCGGGCGGCGGCTGCTCAGTCGCGGCGCGCTTGGCTACGCGCGCCTCGTCAGGCGGATCGTCCGCGAATTCGACAACCTGGAGACGGTGGCGGGAGAGCGGCGGCTGCCGGTCGGCATCGTCGGCGAAATCCTGGTGAAGTTCCACCCCGACGCGAACAACCAGGTGGTGGACGTGGTGGAGGCGGAGGGGTTCGAGGCGCGGCTGCCGGGGTTGATGGAGTTCGTGCTGAACGGGATGTACACGGTCGAATGGAACTACCGGACGCTGGGCACCGGGCGCAAAACGCTGCGCCTGAAGCAGTTTGTGCGCTGGCTGCTTGAACGCTACCGCGACCCCGCCAAATGGGCGCTGGCCAGGGCGCGGACCGGCTTCCCGAAGCCCGGCGACATGTCAGCCATGGCGCGCCAGGCCAGCGAAATCTGCTCCCTGGGGAACCAGGCCGGGGAAGGCTGGCTGCTCACCGCGGAGATTCTGGAGTTGATCGAATCCGGCGTCAAGTCGATCATCTGCGCGCAACCGTTCGCCTGCCTCCCCAACCACGTGACCGGCAAGGGCATGTTCCGGGAGATCATGCGCCGCCATCCGGGCGTCAACATTGTGACCATCGAATACGATCCGGGGGCCAGCCCCGTCAACCAACTCAACCGCATCAAGCTGCTGCTGGCGGCGGCCAAACTGGCGGCCGCGGAGGAGGCGGCGGGTGCGGGTCCGGCTGCGGGCACAGGTCAGGCCGGCGGCGCGGCCGCGACGCCTTCGACTCCGCTGGCCGTTCCGCCGCCGCTCGGCGAGCCGGCCGACCGCGTCCCGGCGGCCGAAGTTGTTGGACTGTAATCCAACTCCCCCGCGTTTGGCCAAACGAGTTGGAACGTACTCCAACTTCTTGCCGATTTCGGCCGCGAGTTGGAATACACTCCAACTTTTCGCCAGATGAGCGCCCGAGTTGGAGCGTGTTCCAACTCGTTTCGCCCCGTGCCAGGGTCAACAAACTCAAATGCACGGCATCGCTCGCCAAGGGCTCCGGCGCGTCGCCCGGACCGCCGCGAGCGTGCCGAACGTCCCCCGGACCGGCGGGGCAGGATGACTAGCGTCAGTGGTGTCCCATTCCGTCCACAAGGAGGCAAACCATGTCCAATCCACCAACCAAGGTTGTCCTGTACGGGAGCGGGTTGATGGGCGCCATCATCATCCGCTACCTGCTTGAGAAGGGGTTCGAGTTGATCGGGGTGATCGACAACAACCCGAAGCTGATCGGCCAGGACGCGGGCCAGCTCGCCGGCCTGGGCCGCGACCTTGGCGTGACCGTGTCGGATGACGCGGAGGAGGTCCTCTCACGCGGCGGCGACGTCGCCATTCTGACCCTGCTCAGTTTGATGAGCGACATGGAGCCGTTCTTCGCGGCCTGCGCGCGCCACGGCGTCAACGCGATCTCCACCTGCGAGGAGGCGTTCTACCCGCGCACCACCTCGCCGGAGATCACGGCCCGGCTGGATCGGCTCGCCAAGGACCACGGGGTCACGCTGACCGGATCCGGCTACCAGGACGTGTACTGGGGCAACCTCGCCACGGTGGTCGCGGGCTCCACCCAGCGGGTCACCGCCATGGAGGGGTTTAGCTCCTACAACGTTGACGACTACGGGATCGCGTTGGCGCAGGTCCACGGCGTGGGGCTGACCGCCGAGGAGTTCCAGCGCGACATCGCGGACGCCAACGTGCCCTCCTTCGCCATGAACGTGCCCGGCTGGATCGCCTCCCAAATGGGGCTCGACATCACGGAGATCACCCAGGAGTTGATGCCGGAATTCGTCACCGAGCCGCTCGAGTCCTCCACCCTGGGCCGGACCATCCAGCCCGGCCAGGCCGCCGGCATGACCGCCAAGGCGACGGCCCGCACCCGCCAGGGGATCGACATCGTCATGAGCGTGCAGGGCAGGGTTTACGGCCCGGGCGAGGTGGACCACAACGACTGGGTGATCCACGGCGAGCCGACCACCCGCGTGAAGATCGCCGAGCCGGCCACCGTCGAGTTGACCTGCGCCACCATTGTCAACCGCCTCCCGCAGGTGATCGCCGCCGAGCCGGGCTTCACAACTCTGGAAAAGCTCCGCCCCGCCCCGTACCTGCTGCCGGTCATTTAGCGGCCGCGCTCGCGTTTCCGCCAAGCCGGCTGGACGTTGCCCTGTGCCGTCCGGCCGGCTTGGCATGCCACCCCGGGCCTCCGGGCCCAAGACCGCCGCGCCGAGGGCACGCGGGCGAACGGCAAGGCGCACGTGTGAGTGACAACTGAGTGACAAAACGGTACTGTGGCTTGGGAGGTGCACCGTGGAATACTTGACAGTTCGCGATCTGCGAAGCGAGCCGGGCCGGGCTTGGAAGAGGCTGGCCGAGGAGGGGATGGCGGTGGTGACGAATCACGGTCGCCCGCAGGCGCTGATGATCGACGTGGACGGCGCCACTCTGGGCCAGACTCTGGAGGCCGTGCGCATGGGCCGAGCCATGCAAGCTTTGGCGGCAATGCGCGAGCAGGCGGCGGCGGCTGGGCTGGACGGACTTTCGATGGAGGAGATAGACGCCGAAATCGCGGCGGCGCGCGCGGAACGCCATGCCCGCTAGGCGGGTGGTGCTTGACGCCAACATCCTGGTCTCCGCGCTATTGACGCCCCTCGGCCCCCCTGGCCGCGTCCTTGAATTGGCGCTGGTAGGCGAGGTCGTCATGTATTACGACTCGCGAATCATGGCCGAGTACCGCGAGGTCCTGGGCCGCCCCAAGTATCCTTTCAGCTCAGCCCAAATCGCAGCATTGCTGGACCAGCTTCAGGCGGTTGGCGTGCCCACCATCGGCGCCCCGTCAGTCCGGCTACCTGACCCGGATGACGCCCCATTCGCGGAAGTCGCCGAGCAAGCTCAAGCGTGGTTGGTGACCGGAAACCTGCGCCACTATCCCGGCTTGAGGTGCGCCATCGGCCCGGCCAGCTTCCTCGCCGCAGAGCAGACCCGGGCGGCCGCGCCGCCGGAAGCACACGGCCGCCCGCAGATGGTGCCGCCGCCCGGCATCACCCATACCCGCGGCGCTGGTCAATCTTCGCCTTGATCCGGCTGCCCTTGTACGGGCCGCGGTTCACCCCCGCCCCATCTCTAGTCGGCGCCGCCTGGAAATCCAAAGGCCTCCCCTCCGCCTCCCACTCAAGACGGTACGACACCTGCCGATCAAACTCTGAGCGCAGCGTGCGTTCCCTGGACGCCTCATAATCCGGATCAGAATGATCCAACAGCGTTCGAAAGATCGACGCCAACGAGTTCCCGACCGCGTCCAGGGGAGCCGACGGAACCGGGAACGTGCCCATATCCACCAAGAACTCACCCGTACGGCTGAAATTGAACCGCTCGCGCCGCCAACAAACCCATTTTGAACCGGGCAACTGCGAAATCACCACGTCCGCGAAGTAGAACCCCACCATCTCAAGCAGGCGGTAATACTCAGCCAGGCCCAGGCCTCCGGGCGATGGACGCTCGTTGCCGCTGATTCTAGTCCACACTGGCAACCAATCCAACCCGTCATTCCAGTTCCCTCCCGCCATCACTGGCACGGCCAGCCACTCGCCCAAAGGACCCAACGACTCAGGGCTGCCGTCCAACTCAGTACCGCCCGTGGACGCCATCAAACCGCGCAACTCGTGCAGCCGCCTAGGCCTCGCGGCTATGAATCGGCCGAACATAGAATCTTGGAACGCCCAATATCCACGGGTGCCAAGGTTGAACGGATTATCCTCCACGCCCCTCGCCTGGGCGATCACCCTCTCGATCTCAGCCTTGCTCGCCATCGCTCAGGTCCTCCGCAAATAGATGGTGTACGGGTCTCTGGCTTCGCGAACTCCGCAACGAGAGCGTGCGCGGGCTGACCGCATCCTGTCGCCGGCATCACCCATACCCGCGCCGCTCGCCAAACTTCGCCTTGATCCGGCTGCCCTTGTACGGGCCGCGGTTCACCCCCGCCCCATCTCCAGTCGGCGCCGCCTGGAAATCCAAAGGCCTCCCCTCCGCCTCCCACTTAAGGCGCCAAAGCACATTCATGTCGAACTCCGAACACAGCGTGTATTCCTTGGACGCCTCGTATTCCGGGTCGCCCGGGTCCGGAAGAGTCGGCCACACCGAACGGATCGATCTGGACGCGCTCATCAACGGGTCCGCCGGATGCGGGAACGTGCCCATGTCGACCAAGAAGTCGCCCGTCCGGTTCGTGTTGAACCTCTCATCCCGCCAACACACCCACTTCGCGCCCGGCAACTGCGACATCAACACATCCGCGAAATAAAACGCCACCCGCTCCTCCAACCGGAG